>NZ_JBFKZO010000023.1:0-60162 GCF_040929965.1 Blautia sp. 1033sp1_1033st1_G9_1033SCRN_220408
GGCATTCTTGCTGCGAGGTGCGCGTCATGCAATTGCATGACATACTTCTCCTGCGCGCCTCTGCAATCCTGCCGGAGGCTATATCAGTTGGGGGATTGACTCCCACCACTGATACCAGCTTGTTTCTCAACACCTATAGAGGTAGGAGTCATCTCCCAGCTGATATAGCCAAATCACGTAAGTCACCTATTTCAATTGTAGAAAACAATAAGCAATGGATAGGAGCTTGCGGACTTGATAATATCAGAAAGAGTGTCGTTCCTTCTGATATATTGTGGAGCAGTTATTTTGTTATGAACAAACAGTGAAACAGATTGCGAATGTGGGTTTGAACAAATACGAACCTCATGATTTGAATCATTTAATGAATATGCATATCTCAATCAGAATTACTTAATGAATACGCATATCTTACTCAGAATTATTTATAACCAAAGTAACAGACATCATTCATGAAAGAAATGAATCTTAATGAATCTGTCCTATACATTTCAAAGCTTCAACAAAAATCCAGAATGAATTTAGTAAAGCGTACTGAACGATAATTAATCAAATAATGCAAGATAATTTTTATTCAGCAAAAGAAAAAATTATTGATGTAGTTGGCTTTAACTCAAGTATTGGATATGTATATGCCGCAGTGAGAAAATAAGACCAGTTATTTGTAAAACAATGTACCGGTAAATAATTGATATGAATAACAAAAATGTTTTATGTTACATCCTAATAGGAAACTTAACATTGTAAATTCACCAAAATTGGCTTATAATATGAACTATAATGTAACTAAAAAGTATTTTCATAGTTACAAAGAAAAATGGCAGCTATTCAGAAGATAATAACCCGTAAAATTTTTGACATGTATTTTGCCAAAATTCCGAGACATACAAAGCAAATACCATCACCAAAAGTAATTTGACGCTCACTTCTTGTAATAGTGGTCGTCACCTCGCATCCAATATAACAAGAAGACTTTTGGGTATGCATATTACAAAACAGTCCGTATATTCATGCTCCGTAAGTTTTTGCTATTTGAATTAATTTAGATTATTATAATAATTTTTAATGAGAATTTTTTAATCATCAGGAGGGATTGTAATGAAAGAACATAACCGAAAAATTATTACTCTTGCAGCTCTGACTACAATTGCTGCCGGAATTATCCATGTAGCAAACCGCTGTATTGCTGCATCCTCCCAAATTAAGAATTTGCTTCCAGCAACTGAAAACCAATATTATGATTGGAGATTTGGAAAGGTTTTCTATACAAAAAGAGGATCTGGAAGTCCAATATTATTGATTCATGACACAATAACAGGTTCTTCAGGATATGAATGGTCATTAACTGCTGATCGTCTTGCAGAAGAGCATACTGTATATACCATTGATCTTTTAGGTTGTGGTCGTTCTGATAAGCCTGGAATCACATATACTAATTTTTTATTTGTACAGTTGCTTTGTGATTTTACTAAGAATGTAATTAAAGAAAAAACAGATGTAATTGCTTGTGGTTTTTCATGTTCTTTTATTACAATGGCTTGCCGTTATGACAATACCTGTTTCAATAAAATTATATTTGTGAATCCACCCAGCATCAATTCCTTAAAGCAATATCCTTCTGAAAAGAATAAATTATTCAAATATTTAATTGAATTCCCCGTTTTTGGAACATTAATATATCATATGATTGTTTCACGTGAAACAATTAGTAATTTGTTTATTGATAATCTCTATTTCAATCCGTTCCATGTAGATGATCGAACAATTGATGTTTACTATGAATCAGCTCATAAAGGTGGCTATTATGCCAAATACATGTATTCCAGTCAAAAATCCAAATACATGAATATCGACATTAGCAAAAGTATTCAGGAAATGGATAATAGCATATATATTCTAACAGGCGAAGCTGAATATAAAAGAGAATCTATTGTTGATGAATATATGCAGTTAAATCAGTCTATAGAAACATCCGTTATAGAAAAAAGCAAGCATTTTCCACACATGGAAAATGTATCAGGATTTTTAAATGCTGTTTCTGATTATCTAATTCAATAATCTAGATTTGCATATATTCTGGATTTTAACAACATAACTGTGGAATAGTGATTCGGTTATGACAAGTAACAAAGCGGATTGCAAATATCCGTTAAATTACAATTTCAAATAACAAACAAATTGGTTTCACTCATACTAAGTCCCTCAATTTCTCGAGGGACTTAGCACGTTTTTCATGCCAGTAGTGGCATGTTTCAGTAAATATATTTCACTTGTATCTAGTACAGTGAAAATTAAATATCTACTATATCTACTATATTGGCGCAGAATGATTTTCTCATATGCAAGGTAGAGGGTGGAGGCGTAGTGATGACTACAGCGACTGCCGACAACACAACATACGGAAAATCAGACAAGTCAATATGGTGGTTGCTTAATATTCACTATACCAGCACATCCTTGCAAAGCAATTTATATGTACTAGTGATATTACTCTGTAAGATTCCCATTACAACTAAAAGTGACGGTGATAAATCACAACACTCCAAATATCGGACTTCAAACCCAATTTGGGATGTTAAAAATATCACCGTCACTTTTATCACTTTTTAACTCAGATGAGAAGGCCCCACTTCTATAAGTGATGAGTAATAAGAAATGCTCCATGGGATAGCATAGCACAAAGTAATCCGTAGATATCATAATTTGAGGCTTTTGCCCTATCATCATTATAATAGTACTTATCAAACCGAGGATAAGATAAACTCCAGATTACTTGACAAGCCAAAGATTTCTGTTCAAGTCGAGCAGCCACGAGACTTGGTGCGTGATTCTGGTCAGCGTAAGCTGACATATTCTTTGCAGAATCACTGTGCATCCTCGCGGAGCGTTTATCTCAGTCGGAGATTGGACTCCCACTAAGACTAACTTGCTGTTACTCACCACCTGAAAGAGGTGGGAGTCTTCTCGACTGAGATAAATTTTATATGTCTTGAAAATTTCAAAACTATATCATTTGCTTTTCAGTCGCCTAATCTACATCTACACCATTTGTATTATCAGTATTATCTGCTGAATTAGATTCTTCATCAGTAGCATTCTCTTCACTTACCAAATCCGAATTTTCATCAGATGATTCAGAATCTGTTTGTCCTACAAGAGTTTTATAACTATCAATCAATTCTTTTACTGTCATCTTATTTACCAAATACACCTTCTGACCAACAACAGCTGCATAAAAATTGGTATCATATTGATAATAGTCAATCTTTGTCTTTTCACCGTCTACATCTTCTAATTCTACATCAAAATCTGATTTATTGTTATTTTCATATTTTTCCGTCAGTCGTTTCTGTCCGGTCATATTAATCAGCTTATTATAAAATGTAGTAAATGGAGTGCTGTCATCCAATTCTGTTCCATCCAGCTGATAGCTTAAGGTTGTAGTACTTGTTGTGGAAGAATCATCACCACTATTATCCTCAGATGTTTCACGTGAAACATCAATTACATGCGTCTCTCCCTGATATTCTGCCTGCAAGCTTTCAAGATTGTTTACAGAAAGATAGCTTACTGTCATATCCCAGAAATCTTCTTTTGTCTTTCCAAGGAATACAGATAATGTATCATTTGAGATAGTGTATATTTCTTTACTGTTATTTACCATTACATATCTTCCGTCATCATCAGACTGATCACCTACAAGAATTGTCATCTCACGATTCACCATTCTAGTCTGAGTATCTGATGAATCCGTAACAGAGGTATCTTCCTCTGTCGAATCCGTAGCGGAGGTATCTTCTTTTGTAGAATCTACAGCAGAGGCATCATCCTTATCTTCTGTAGAATCCGTAGCGGAGATATCTTTCTTGTCTTCTGTAGTGTCCTGCTCATCTGTGGAATTTTCTTCAGATACATCTCCATCTTCTGAAGAATCACTTTTCTCCTCCACTTTCTCCTGATAATTAATGGTAATGGTTCCATAAGGTTTATCCAGACCATACTCTGAAAGATCTTTACAATTGTAATTTACAAATGATCCATAAGCAATGCTTGCAATCGATGAAGTAAGACTGCTGACTTTTGCGGAATCTGCTTTCTCGGACCCGTCCTGATCCTGGATATTCCAAAGCCCAGTATTATCATCTTTGGTCAAAGTGTAACTATCATCATTTTCATCAACTGTAACATTGCTGACCGTTGAAGAATCTATAACAGGGAATGTTCCAGCTTTTGCATAATCATACAAGGTCTTCATAAATGGCTGGAATACTGAATCTGCTACAACATAAATTTTTGACTCATCTTCACCATTTTCTACATAATACTGACTTGTAGATGCATTTTCCATTCCCACATGCAGTACTGTCTCTTTACCATCTTTATCAGTTATCGTAATAGTATTTGTAGGATCATCTAAGCCATACTCCGTAGTATCTGTAACATTGTCCAGAACACGATCCGCTTCAACATTATTCAGACTTCCTATAGCCTCAATCAGTTTATCCTGATCTACCGGAAAGTCCCTTTCATCGCTTTTAACCCATTCATCATTATTTTTTTCAAAAGTAACTTCTTTCTTATCAATCACAAATTTGATTGACTGAACATCCTCAGAGGAAATGGAGAAAACCTGGGTTTTCTCCTCTTCCTCTTCTGCATTTTCTTTTTCTTCTTGTTTGGCCACATATGTCTTAACGCCTACATATGCACCGCTTAAAACGACTAATACTGCAACTGCAGTTATCAGATTCATTGATTTTTTCTTCATCAGGCTTTTCTCCTCTTAAACCAGATCACAAAACCTGCCACTAAAAAGATACCAGGGATCAAACCAATTGTACAAATCTTCCAGGAACTTGCATCATAATCAGATATTGTCAGATATGATACTTCCAGGCTCTTGGACGGAATAGAAACAGTGGTTGTTTCCTCTGTAGATACCATAGAGTTAAGGCTTTCTGTTACAAGCTTCTCATTTCCTCCGGAAACCAGCTGATTCATTTGCGAATCCATAATATAAGAAGAAGAATAGTAGATTATTTGAGTCTTTTTTCCATCTCCCACATCTTCTTTGATGCTTACACCAAGAGCAAACGGCCCTTCTACATCTCCGTCTTCCTTTTCCAGCGTCTCACTTTGCAGGTTTGTTTTTGAATAAGCACTGTCAGATGTTGTAAGAATATCCTCAACGGTTACAGTATCTCTAACATCATCAAGCTTCTGGATTCCCTGTGCGTAAGGCATGATAATATAATATCCGGAAGAGGCTGTTTCAGAGGATGCGTCTGTACTGTTAACAGTAGGAAGCAGATAATATGGCATCTGCATTCCGTAATGCTGGTTATCTCCCTCAAAAACAATGCCATCAGCTGCTTTTACTCCGTAGTTTTCAAGCACAGCAGCAAAATTGGACAATGTACTCTCTGTATAATCGGAGAAGACCATTGCTTTTCCTCCATTTTCCAGATAATCCAACAATGCTGTTTTTTCATCATCAGAAATATCGCTGGATGGTGAATCAATCAGCAGACACGCTGCATCATCTGGCACACTACCCTCACTGATCAAATTTAGAGTCTTGACTTCCATATTGGCTTTTTCAATATCTTCTTTTATGGTGCTGTCCAGTTCTTTCTCTCCATGTCCTTCCAATGTATAAAGAACAGGAAGATTCTCTGTTGTTACATAAGCAATCGCACTTGTGATCTGTCCTTCTCCATCAAATCCGGTTGTTTGGTAACTGTAAGTATTATAATCCATTGTAGATTCGTACATGTCATTATAATTCACTACTTTATTTCTGTCGCCACATGCAACGATCAGACTATTGGAAGATACCTGATCACTGGTGTATTCAGAAACAAATTTGGGACTTACAACCGGATCCTTCAATTCAACCTTCACATGTTTGGACTCATCTGCGTATTTCTGAAGCAAATTACTGATAGTTTCATCCTCAGAACCGCTTTGAGCAATCTGATAGATGGTAACATCCTTGTCCAGATTATTCAGGACTTTCTTTGTCTCATCACCAATACTGTACAGCTGCTGATCACTAATATCAATCTGCGTATACTTGGATGGCAGTTTTCCTACGATCATGTTGATCACTACCACGATTGCCACAAAAATCACGATCAACAGCGTACTGTAAGAGCCGTTCCGCAGATATTTCTTATTAAGCGGCATCTTTTCCTTAGATTCTTTTTTTGTCTGTTCGTTTATATTTTTTCCTAACAATTTCATTTCTCCACCTCCTTAATTCCAGCGTCTCTTCACGATTGACTGGACAGTAAGGAATATACAGATTGCAATTACAGAAATAAAATATACAATTCCTGTTACATCCAAAATATTATTCGTAAAGTTCTCGTAATGTGCACTCAGGTTAAACACTTCCAGAATCTTTTGAATCCCGCCTTCAAAAATACTGGATTTCACTATATATGTGACGACAAGTGCGGCTTCTCCGCAGATACAGATGACTGCTGATATTATTGTATTCTTAATCATAGTATAAATAATGATACAAAGTGCAAGAATCAGACAACCAAATGCAATACATGTAGAAAGTGCTGTCTGCGAAAAGAATGAAGAAATCCCACTCATCATGTAAAATGCAAACAAAAATACAAAAGTAAGCACTGCTGCGATTACCTGGCTTTCTGTTATAGATGAAAAGAATACTCCAATGGCAATATTGGCACATCCAAGAAGAAAGAACCCAAGAATCGCTGTGTAAGCTCCCTTATAGGATACACTTCCAAACTTTGACATGATCAGCGGATATGTGCACATCACTGCCATCGGTATTGCAAAAACAGTTACCAATGCCAGATATTTTCCCATTACAATGCCTGTAACAGACACAGGGGATGTAAGAAGCAGCTGGTCTGTTTTCTGCTTTCTTTCTTCTGCCAATACACGCATAGTAAGAATGGGCACACTAATAAGAAATACAAACGTAAGCGCACTCATAGTATACTCAAACTTTGGATAAGCGGATGAAAGCTGATAGGCAGAAAAATAAATTCCTGCTAAAACAAGGATAAAAAATATAAACAGGTATCCGATCATGGAGGTCAGATAGCTTTTTAGTTCTCTTTTATAAACTGCTGTCATCTGGATCTTCCTCCTTTTCTGCCGGTCCGTTTACAGATCCAGCACTTGTTTCTATATCCACATCTGCAACGCTTTCTGTATCTTTTTCTGCAGCTATATCTGTTTCAGTATCTGTATCCATATCTGCGTCTGAAATGGCTGCTTCTGACTTCTTATCAGTTTTTTCATCTTTTGCCTGATCTTGCTTTTCATTTTCGGTAAGCTCAAGGAATACTTCCTCAAGAGAAGCCCTCTTTGTTTTCATCTCAAGGATTGGGCAGTCAGCTTTAACCATACTGTAAAATACCGCTTCTCTTATATCTTTATTTTCATCCAGGGTTAGCGATGCATTCCAAATATTTTCTTCAGATGATTTTTCCAGTTTTATCTGTTTAATGCCTTCCACTTCAGCAAGTGCGTTCTGAATTTCACTGCGATTTCCTTTGATCAGCATATTCAGATTATTGGATCCTGCTGCCAGTTTAGCCAAATTCTCCGGTGTATCACTGGCAACCAGCTTCCCGTGGGAGATAATCAAAACATAATCACATACCGCACTGACCTCTGACAGAATATGAGAACTTAAAATCACAGTATGCTTCTTTTTAAGACCTTTGATCAGTTCCCGGATCTCATTGATCTGTTTCGGGTCAAGACCAACGGTAGGCTCATCCAGAATGATCACTTCCGGATATCCCAGCACTGCCTGAGCAATTCCTACCCTCTGTCTGTATCCTTTGGATAGATTCTTGATCAGACGATGTTTCATGTCCGTTATTTTAACCATATCCATAACTTCTTCGATCATGGACATTTTTTTTGCTCTTGGAATTTTTTTAAGATCAGCGACAAACCGCAGGTACTCAAGAACCGTCATGTCAAAGTAAAGAGGTGGCTGCTCCGGAAGATAGCCAATACATTTTTTCGCTTCCTCAGGCTCCTCCAGAATATCATGCCCATCAATAACAACGCTTCCTTCTGTGGAAGCGATATAGCCGGTGATCATATTCATGGTAGTAGATTTACCGGCTCCATTTGGTCCTAGAAAACCGTAGATTTTGCCTTTTTCGATAGAAAAAGAGAGATGGTCAACCGCTTTGTGATCTCCATACCGCTTGACCAGATTATTCACTTCAATCAAGTTCTTCTCCTCCTTTTTTGCTGTGAAAGTCCAGGATGACTGCTGACTTTCATATATGGTAATGCGGCTCATAGGCCACATTTCCACACAGCAAAAATGCCTCAGCATTTTTGCCGCATGGATACTTCTTTAACATATATTTTATGTTTAAGATGTGAGGAAAATTGTATGATTGTGTGAAAAAAGTGTGATAGTTATGTGTTTCAAATGTGAAATTTCAGGTGTTTTATCCAGTATTTTTCTAGTATTTTATGTGCTATTTTTCGCAGTATTTTATCTGATATTTTATCTGGTATTTATGATAGTATTACCACTCCTAATGGCTCTTTGGAAGGAAGTCCGGCCTTTCTTGGATACTTCTTTGGTGTTGGTTTTGCCTTGCGTATCACCACAAAGGATCTGTCCATATCTGTGTCTGCAAGGGAAAAACGCACCACCTCTTCTCTTTGTCCTCCCAGGATCTTTACAGCCTTTTCTGCCTGGATAAGCTCCTGGTCAACACTACCGGACTTATAGGAAATAAAGCATCCGCCCTGCTTGACAAATGGGATACAATACTCGGAAAGTGTACTTAAATTAGCAACAGCACGGGATACACAAAAGTCAAAACTCTCCCTGTATCCCTTCTGTTTTGCATAATCTTCGGCTCTTCCATGCACAGTATTGATCTTTGTAAGCCCCAGCATTTCTGTTACCTCATTCAGAAAATTGATTCTTTTATTCAGTGAATCCAGCAAAAGGATCTCCAGCTCTGGGAAAGCAATCTTCAGCGGGATTCCTGGAAAACCAGCTCCTGTTCCTATATCTATCAGCCTTTTTCCAGCCAGCTTTTCCGGCTTAAAACAGCTGGTTTTTACCACAGCAAGACTGTCAAGAAAATGCTTAGTGATCACTTCTTCATATTCTGTAATCGCCGTAAGATTCATAACTTTATTCTTCTCTACAAGGTATTCATAATAGGTGAGAAACTGCTGTTTCTGCTCCCCGGAAAGGGTAATAGAAAGCTGTTCCAGCCCTTTTTCAAATGATGTCAGATCATAATTCATCTGGATTTCCTCTTTCTAAATAAATGTGATGTTGGGTGCAAAACACCCAACTATTTTAAGAATGTTTCAGTGGGACAAATATACCAGAAGTACGGAAATATCTGCAGGAGATACTCCTGAAATTCTGGATGCCTGACCAATGGATACAGGCCTGTATAGTTCCAGTTTTTGTTTTGCTTCCAGACGCAGGCTTCCTACCTTTTCATAGTCCAGATCTGCAGGTATCTTCTTTTCTTCCAGCTTCTTAAACTGCTCCACCTGCTTCAACTGACGACGGATATATCCGTCGTATTTCACATTAATATTTACCTGTTCCTCCACATCCCTGGACAGCTTTGGTCTTGCCGGATCAATAGACTGGATCGCATCATAAGAAAGCTCCGGTCTGCGGATAAGTTCTGCAAGTGTTGTACCGGATTTTAATGGTGTGCTTCCTAAGCTTTCCAGAAGCTGCTGTACCTGCGGTGTTCCTCCAATAGTAGCATTTTCGATCCTCTTAATCTCATCTTTAATTTGCTGCTCTTTAACAAGGATCTTCTGATAAGTGGCATCATCCACAAGCCCTACCTGCCATCCTTTTTTACGCAGACGCAGATCTGCATTATCCTGCCGGAGAAGAAGCCTGTATTCTGCACGACTTGTCATCATACGGTATGGTTCATGGTTTTCCTTTGTTACCAGGTCATCTATCAGCACTCCGATATATGCCTCTGAGCGGTCCAAAATCAGCTGTTCCTGGCCTTTTACCTCCATAGCCGCATTAATTCCTGCTATTAATCCCTGGGCCGCTGCTTCCTCATATCCGGAGCTTCCATTAAACTGTCCTCCACTGAACAATCCTTGGATTTTCTTAAATTCCAAAGTGGGATAAAGCTGCCTTGGATTAATGCAGTCATACTCAATTGCATATGCATTTTTCACGATCTTTGCATGCTCCAGACCAGGTACTGTATGGTACATAGCCTTCTGCACATCCTCAGGCAGAGAACTGGACATACCTCCGATATACATTTCATTTGTATATTCGCCTTCAGGCTCAATAAACACCTGATGCCTTTTTTTATCTGCAAAACGTACTACCTTATCCTCAATAGAAGGACAGTATCTGGGTCCTGTTCCGTGGATCATTCCGGAGTAAAGAGGAGATCGATCCAGATTATCCCGGATGATCTTATGTGTCTCTTCATTGGTGTAGGTGAGCCAGCAGGATTTCTGAGGGATCTGTACATCTTCAGGGTCAGTAGAGAAGGAAAACGGCACTACTTTTTCGTCTCCGAACTGTTCTTCCATCTTGCTGTAATCAATGGTATTTCCTGCGATTCTGGCCGGTGTACCGGTTTTAAAACGGAACATTTCAATTCCCAGCTCCTTCAGGGAATCTGTAAGATAATTGGCTGCCTGAAGGCCGTTAGGTCCTGTATAATTGCTTATATCCCCATAAATACACCTTGCCTTCAGATAAGTGCCTGTACAAAGAACTACTGCTTTACAATGATAAATAGCGCCTGAATATGTTTCCACACCTGTGATCCTGCCATCCTGTACCAGCAGCTTTGTCACCTCGCCCTGACGAATGGTAAGGTTCTCCTGATTTTCCAGTGTTTTACGCATTTCATTGCTATAAGCCTGCTTGTCTGCCTGGGCACGAAGGGAATGAACGGCCGGTCCTTTGGAACAATTCAGCATCTTTGACTGTATAAATGTTTTGTCAATATTCTTCCCCATTTCGCCGCCAAGTGCATCCAATTCTCTTACCAGATGTCCCTTGGAACTGCCGCCGATATTAGGATTACAGGGCATAAGCGCAATACTTTCCACACTGACTGTAAACATAATGGTATTAAGTCCAAGGCGTGCCCCTGCCAGTGCTGCCTCACAGCCTGCATGCCCTGCACCTACAACAACAATATCAAAATCTTCTTCTATTCTTTTCATTTGCTGTCTGCTCCTTTTACCTATTTTCCCATACAGAATTTACTGAATATCTCATTTACCAGATCTTCGCCTACCGACTCTCCTATGATCCTTCCAAGCCTCTCATAAGCGCTCATAAGATCTATGGAAAAGAAGTCTTCAGGCATATCATCAATAATACTTTGTTCCACCATTTTCAAGCTTGCCAATGCATCTGTAAGGGCTTCCTTATGCCTTGCATTTGTAATATAAACCTGGTCATTAAAAGTGATTTCCCCCTGAAAGAAAAGCTTCCGGATCTGTTCTTCCAGTTCTCCTATCCCAGTCTCTTCTTTAGCCGAAACCGGAATTACAGGATGTGAAACCAGTGCCCTAATATCTTCTGTTGTAACAGCCGGATCCAGATCTGTTTTATTATAAAGCACAATGGCTTTTTTTCCTTCCAGCATCTTCATGATCTCATGATCATTTTCATCAAGAGGCGTAGACGAATCTACCACATACAGGATCAGATCTGCGTCCTTTGCCAGCTCCTTTGCCTTCCCTACGCCAATCTTTTCAACCACATCCTCTGTCTGCCGTATTCCTGCAGTATCTGCCATTTTCAGGGTGATCCCATGAAGATTAATATACTCCTCAAGCACATCTCTGGTAGTTCCTGCAATGTCTGTAACAATAGCCCTGTTTTCCCCTGTCAGAAGATTCAGCATGGAAGATTTTCCTGCATTTGGCTTACCAAGGATCACTGTGCGGATACCCTCACGGATCATTTTTCCATCTGAAGCTGTTGCAATCAGATGATCCATCTTCTTTTCCTGTATTTTTACTACTTTAAGGAGCTGCTCCGGATATCCATCCAAACTGATATGTTCCGGATCGTCCAGTGCAGATTCAATATATGCAATATGGTAGATCAGCTCACTACGGATCTGTGTGATCACTTTTTTTACAGAACCCTTCAGCTGGCTCATAGAGCAGTTCAAAGCTGACTGATTCTTTGCCTGGATCACATCCATCACTGCCTCAGCCTGGGACAGATCCAGCCTTCCGTTTAAGAATGCCCGTTTTGTAAATTCACCTGGCTCTGCAATCTTAGCTCCGTTTTTCAAAACTGTTTCCAGTACCCTGTTCATGGCATACACACCGCCATGGCAATCGATCTCTACAGTGTCCTCTCCTGTAAAAGTGCGCGGTGCCTTCATGATCATTACCAGAACCTCATCTACCAATTCCTCTCCATCATAAATATATCCATAATGAATAGTATGAGATGCCGCTTTGCGGATATCCTTTTTCCCACCTTTGGATCTGTAAATCCGACTGATCACATCCATGGATTCTTCTCCACTGATACGGACGATCCCAATGCCGGATGCACTGACAGCTGTAGAAATTGCAGCGATGGTTTTTTCCATTTTCATTCTCCTCTTGTTTTTTCAATAAAAAAATGTTACTCCAGGTGCACCTTGCTATGCTGGAATATATCCCGAATAACAAAGCTGCTTTTCTATCTTTCACCTAGAATAACATCTTTTCAGTTTCATATTCAACTGGATTTTCGGAAAACAGATATTCTTATATCTGTTTTCTGAGCTTTCGCAAAACAAATATTATTATATCTGAGTCCATATTTTCCATCCTGTAATCTTAGTACCTTTTCAGTCTTACAACTACATGACGATATGGCTCTTCGCCCTCGCTGATGGTCTCCACATACTTGTTTCCCTGCAAAGAGGAATGGATGATCCTTCTCTCATATGGATTCATCGGCTCTAAAACTACCGGCTTCCTGGTCTTCTTAACCTTGTAGGCAATCCCTCTTGCCAGGTTCTCCAGTGTCTCTTTACGACGACGGCGATAGTCCTCTGTATCAAGCTTTACACGAATATAATTACTCTTGCCTTTATTTACCACAAGGCTGGTAAGATACTGAAGGGAATCCAGAGTCTGTCCTCTTTTTCCGATCAGGATACCCATATCTTCGCCTTCAAAATCCACCTCCAGACATCCGTCAGTTGTGTCGTACTTGGATGTGATCTCTACTTCTCCAAGATCCATGGATGCAAACACATCCTTCAGGAAAACAATTGCTCTCTCTTCGATCTCTTTGATCTCCTGTGGATCTGTGATCACTTCTACAGGCTTAGACGGCTTTACCGGTCTTTCCTTCGGCTGACGTTCTTTTACTGTGCCTTCTGTTTCTTTTGGCTGTCTTTCTTTAACCGGACGTTCTTTATAAGTTTTCTCTTTTGCCGGCTTAACTGGCTTTTCCTTTGGTTCTTTTGCAAGATCCGCTTTCTTTGGCTCTTTCTTTTCTTCCTGTCTGGGTGCCTGTTTCTTCACTGGCTTCGGAGCCTTTTTGCGGTTTTCATCTTCTTTGATCGCTTCCACTTTTACAGTATCAACGATTTCCTTGATCTCTTCCTCATCAGAAACGGTTTCGATCTTACGTACTTTAATAATTGCAGGCTTACTGCCGATGCCAAAAAATCCAGAGCTGCCTTCGCTTACAACCTGAATATCAAGCTGGTCACTGGATGTGCCAAGCTCTATGCAGGCTTTTGTGATTGCTTCACTTTTAGTTTTTGCGGAAAACTGAACGTAATCCTCCATCATAGCCCCTCCGTTCCTTATTGTTGTTCTTATTTTTTCTTGTTTCTCTCATCAAAATCCCTTACCATATTGGCCTTTGCAGTAATACTGCCTGGCTTTGCATTTCTTGCCTTCTGGTAGGATTCCTCAAGTTTTTTTGTCTTCTCAGCAGCATTGCCGCCGCCATTTCCCTTATCAATCTTTGTTGTATTAATGTTCTTTGTATTTTGATTTGCCTGATTTGTGATCTTCTGTGGCGGAAGCCCCTGTTTTGCACGCTTCTTTTCCATTTTTTTCATGTTTTCATTAATCAGGTCATTAATATCAATCTTATTCAGAAGACGATTGATCACTACCTGCTGTACGCTTCGTACCACTGCACTGGCAATCCAGTAAATACCAAGACCTACCGGGAATGTGAAACAGAATACAGCAGACATCAGGGGCATTACTGTATTCATGGTCTTCATGGATGCATTCATGGTAGAATTGCTGTCATTTGTTACTGCTGCCTGAGGCATCAGCTTATAATTGAGTACCTGTGTTGCCCATGCAAGAACCGGGATCATGATCGCTACAATAGCAAGGATGATAGCACCACCTGTAAATGCAGCCTTAATATAGGTAAGAGGCTGGTCTGCAATATTCAGCCCGCAAAAGCTCTGCATCTTGGAAATCTCGCTGGCTGCTCCATTGATCTCCTTGGAAAATCCTGAAAACTGGCTCATGGAAGAAAGTTCCTTCCACTGAGATGGGGAAAGTGCATACAGGAAATCAATGATTGAGTTGCTTGTAGCCTTTGTTCCATCTAAAACAAGGGATACCCTTGACATGTTGTGATCCTTGATAAAGGTCTGAAGCAGATCTGTATATCCGTTTACGGAAACGATCTTTGTCACAACATCTGTAAATACTTCACCAACACTGCTTACATATGCAGGAATCTTATAGATAACCTGCCATAAAGCCATCAATACAGGAAACTGGATCAACAACTGCACACAGCTTCCTGTAGGAGAAACGCCGTATTTCTGGTAAACAGCCTGTGTTTCTTCCTGCATCTTTTGTGCGGAAACCTGATCTCTCTTACCCTGATACTTCTTCTGAATCTTCTGAAGCTCAGGCTGCATAACCGCACTCAGCTTGGAAAATTTCTGCTGCTTAACCTGCAGCGGGGTCATAAACAAAAAAATAACGATACTGAAAATAATGATACAAAGACCCAGGTTCTGAATACCGAACAGACTATCAAACATCTTGTAGATGCCATTCATGATCCATCCCATCAGAGTTGCCAGCTGGCCAATGATCGGAGTAGTACTCTTTGTGGCTAAAATAATATCCAAGGTTTTCTCCTCCTAGATTTCGTACTGCTTAGGTAAAATACCTTATGGTACAGGATCGTAGCCTCCATGTGAAAAAGGATTACATCTTAATATCCTCCACAAAGCAAGAAGGCCGCCTTTCCATGCACCGTACTTTTCGATTGCTTCCAAACCATATTGAGAACATGTGGGAATATAAGGACATTTTGTTCTCTTCATTGGTGACAAATATTTCTGATAGAGACGAATCATCTTAATCATCCATTTTTTGATCATGGCTTTCCTCCACAGCATTTATGCCGCTGACCCAGATGCAAAAGGGCGCTTTCGATTTCCTGATAAGACCTTCCCTTTGCCCCGGTCCTGGCAACAACTACTATATCCAAACCTCTTTCAAATAATGTTTCATTCAGGCGATAACTCTCTCTGATCAATCTGGTGATTCTGTGGCGTACCACACTATTCCCTACTTTTTTACTTACTGATATTCCCAGACGATTCTCCATGTGCCCATTCTTCAGCACGTACATCACCAGATACCTGTTTGCCTGTGATGTTCCTTTTCGGTATACTTTCTGAAAATCCTGATTTTTCTTTAAGGAGTCTGAGTATTGCATCTAATCCTCCTTTTTAATTCTTTATAGAAGAAAAGACCACATATCTGCGGTCTTAACGGGTCAAGCATTCTTATTGCTCCAGCATATAAAATTGGCTGCTGACAGCTGTCCTGCTTAAGCAGATAAGCGCTTTCTTCCTTTTAATCTTCTGGCAGCCAGAACTTTACGTCCGCCTTTTGTACTCATACGTGCACGGAATCCGTGAACCTTTGCTCTTGATCCTTTTTTCGGCTGAAATGTCATTTTCATAGGTAAAGCACCTCCTTTATCTATTTATCATTTTAATTATCTATCCTAATCAGAACATCATTTCAATTATATTCATAAAAACCTGATACGTCAAGCATAAAATGGGAATTTTCCGGCTTTTTTTCGTCTCATTTTTTTTGCCATTTTGGGAAATAGTGGATAGTTTAAATGGTTTACGTAATATTATCCACAATTTGTGGATAACTTGTGGATAACTTGTCAATAATCTATAAAACTATCCACTTTTTTCGACATATTTATACACACCTTTTGCTAAAAAGCCATTTTTTTCAAGTGGTGGACAGTGGATAAACTTATACACATTATTTTAAACCATTTTGTCGCTATTTCGGATTTTATGGAAACCTGTGTGGTTATTTCCACTGTTATCCACACTAATCCACAGCTAAAATGTGGATAACAACCCATCTAATCCACATTATTCTTCTCATTACCCACCATTTATTTTCCATCACTGCCCTATTTTCTCATTGCGAAACCAGGAAATTTATTATAATATATAAAAGGATATTTATGTCCTTTTATCAATGCACCACGGGAGGAAAAAATGAACACAGTAATCGAAAAATGGGATGAAATCCTTAATATAGTAAAAACAGAACATGATCTTTCTGAGGTTTCCTTTAATACATGGCTGAAACCCCTTAAAGTATATGAAGTAAATGGTAATGTAGTCACCATCATCGTGCCCTCTGAGCAGGTAGGGCTTTCTTATATTACAAAGAAATATAAGCTTCCTCTGCAGGTAACCATCAGTGAAGTTGCAGGCATGGACAACTGTGATGTGCGTTTTATCCTTCCCGAAGACGTACCAGCCAAAAAAACAGTTTCTTCTGGCAACAGCCATACAGCGCAGGATATCCGTTGCGAAGAAGCACATTTAAATCCCAAATATACATTTGATACCTTTATCGTAGGCAGCAACAACAAATTTGCACAGGCTGCAGCCCTTGCAGTTGCAGAATCACCAGGAGAAGCATATAATCCGCTTTTCATCTACGGCGGTGCCGGACTTGGAAAGACCCATCTGATGCATTCTATTGCCCACTTTATTATTGAACATAACGAAAAAAGTAAGGTACTTTATGTTACCAGTGAAGAATTTACCAACGAACTGATCGAGACGATCCGTAATGGAAATAATTCTGCCATGACCAAATTCCGTGAAAAATACCGTAATATCGATGTTCTTCTGGTTGATGATATTCAGTTTATTATAGGTAAAGAATCCACCCAGGAAGAATTTTTCCATACTTTTAACAGCCTGCACAGCGCCAAAAAGCAGATCATCATCTCCTCAGATAAACCGCCAAAGGATATGGAGATCCTGGAAGAACGATTCCGTTCCAGGTTTGAATGGGGACTGATCGCAGATATAACCCTGCCAGATTACGAAACACGTATGGCCATCCTTCACAAAAAAGAAGAAATGGACGGCTATAATATTAATGAAGAAGTTATCAAATACATTGCCAATAATATCAAATCTAATATCCGTGAGCTGGAAGGCGCCTTTAATAAAGTAATGGCTTCCGCAAAGCTGGAACAAAAAGATGTTACCTTAGAACTGGCTGAACAGGCATTAAAGGATATTATTTCACCTGATGAAAAGAGAGTTATAACTCCTGAATATATTATTTCCATTGTTGCAGAACATTATAATGTAACAACCGCTGATCTTTGCGGCAATAAGCGAAGCTCCAAAATCGTGATTCCAAGACAGGTAGCAATGTACCTTTGCCGTGAACTTACTTCCACACCATTAAAAAGCATTGGTAAATCCCTTGGAAACCGTGACCATACCACTATTATGCATGGTATCGAAAAGATGGAAAAGGAAATAATTACAGACAGTAATCTTAACAATACCATTGACATCTTAAAGAAAAAGATTAATCCACAAAATTAACATCGCTTATCCACACACCCTGTGTATAGCATGTGGTTTAATGTGGAAAACTTAAGTGGTTTTTTTACCCGTTTTTTTCCACATTTGTTTTACACAAGTTATTCACACACCTAAACCTGAATTTTACACGAAGTTATCCAATGCTTGAACCCTTTGATTTTGGGGCTTTTATGAAGTTATTCACATTTTCACACCCCCTACGGCGATTACTTCGGATTTCTTCTTTTATTTAAACACATAAAAACCCACATCAGCCAGAAAAGGAGTTATACACATTATGAAAATTATCTGCTCTAAAAATAATCTTCTGAAAAGCGTAAGCATTTCATTAAAAGCAGTTCCATCAAAAACAACCATGCCGATTCTTGAATGTATTCTTATTGATGCATCAGCCAGTCAGATTAAATTTACAACAAATGATATGGAACTTGGTATTGAAACCATAGTTGAGGGTACTATTGAAGAAAAAGGTATGGTTGCACTAGATGCTAAAATCTTTTACGAAATCATAAGAAGACTTCCTGATAATGATGTAACCATCAAAACAGATGATAAATTTACTGCAACGATTACCTGTGAAAAAGCAAAATTTACGATTCCCGGCAAATCCGGAGAAGATTTTGCCTATTTGCCAATGATTGAAAGGGATGAACCTTTGACTTTATCCCAGTACACATTGAAAAATATGATTTGTCAGACAATTTTCTCAATTGCAGTGAATGAAAACAACAAATTAATGACCGGTGAATTGTTTGAAATAAAAAATAATTGTCTGAAAATAGTTTCTCTGGATGGACACCGTATTGCTATTCGTAAAATGCCGTTGAAAAGAGATTACTCAGACAAAAAAGTGGTGGTACCAGGTAAGACTCTCAATGAGATCAGCAAGATCCTTTCTGGCGAAGTAGATGAACAGGTAAGCATTTTCTTTACAAAAAATCATATTCTTTTTGAATTTGACCAGACAATGGTAGTATCCAGACTGATTGAAGGAGAATATTTCAGGATTGACCAGATGCTTTCCAGCGATTATGAGACTAAGCTGACTATTAACAAAAAAGAATTTTTAAGCTGTATTGACCGTGCCACTCTTCTGGTACGTGAAGGTGATAAAAAACCTATCATTATTTCCATTACAGACAGCAGTATGGAGTTGAAAATCGATTCTGCCATGGGTTCTATGAATGAGGATATTGATATTTCAAAAGATGGAAAGGATATTGTAATCGGCTTTAATCCTAAATTCCTGATCGATGCATTGAAGGTCATTGATGATGAAAACATTAATATTTATCTTGTAAATCCCAAGGCTCCATGCTTTATCAGGGATGATGAGGAGTCCTATACGTATCTGATCCTGCCTGTGAACATTAATCAGAATCAGGCAAGATAAAAGAAGAGAAAATAACTGACACAGATAGAAAGCCGGATCTGTGTAAAAAATAAAATGTAAACAGTAAAAACATCAGGAGGCGGATTATTTTGGTTATCCATATCAGAGACGAATTTATCAAACTTGGACAGGCAATGAAGCTGGCAGATCTGGTATCTGACGGTGTAGAAGCAAAATATGTGATCAGTGACGGACTTGTAAAAGTAAACGGAGAGGTTGACACACGCAGAGGCCGTAAGCTATATGTGGGCGATACGATTTCCTATAATGGACAGGATGTGCAGGTTGAAGGAGAAAGTGAATAAGCAGTCCCATGTATATTGAATCCATCAAATTAAGCAATTTCAGAAATTACGAGAATCTTGAACTGCATCTGGATCAGGGAACCAATATTTTTTACGGAGATAATGCGCAGGGAAAGACAAATATCCTGGAGTCTGTTTATCTGTGTGGTACAAGCCGTTCCCATAAAGGAAGCCGGGATAAAGAAGTGATCCGTTTCGGGCAGGATGAGTCCCACATACGGATGAATGTATGTAAAAACAGGATGAATTATCAAATAGATATGCATCTTCGTAAAAATAAGGCAAAGGGCGTGGCAATTAATGGAATGCCTATCAAGAAAGCAAGAGAACTGCTAGGTGTGGTAAATCTGGTTTTCTTTTCGCCGGAGGATCTGAATATTATCAAAAACGGTCCTTCAGAGCGAAGAAGGTTTATGGATTCAGAGCTTTGCCAGCTTGACCGGCTTTATCTTACAGACCTGGCAGGATATAATCATATACTGAATCAGAGGAATAAGCTGCTGAAGGAGATATTGGGGAATACATCTCTGAAGGACACTCTGGATGTATGGGATATGCAGATGGTTAATTATGGGAAGAGGGTAATTACTAAGCGAAGGGATTTTGTGGCAGAACTTAATGATATTATCCGGGAAATCCATAAGAATCTTACGGGCAGGGAGGAACTGTTGGAGATCCTTTATGAGCCAAATGTAAGTGACCAGGATTTTGAAGAGACTTTGTTTAAGAACAGAGACAGGGATTTTCGTATGCGCTTAAGTTCTACAGGACCCCACAGAGATGATTTTTGTGTAATGGTCAATGGCATTGATATCCGTAAATATGGTTCTCAGGGACAGCAAAGGACAGCAGCTTTATCTTTGAAGCTTTCAGAAATATATCTGGTAGAAAAAATCATTAAGGATAAGCCTGTGCTTCTTCTGGATGATGTGCTTTCTGAACTTGACAGCAGCAGGCAGTCCTGTCTCCTGGACTGCATCCATGATATACAGACATTGATCACCTGTACAGGACTTGATGATTTTGTAAGCAGGCAGTTTCACATTAATAAGGTTTTTCAGGTTGTTGCTGGTCATGTACATTAGCTGGGAGATGCCTCCCACCTCTATAGGTGGTGAGCAACAAGCTGGTATCAGTGGTGGGAGTCAATCCCCTAGCTGATATAGCCTCCGGCAGGATTGCAGAGGTGCGCAGGAGAAGTATGTCATGCAATTGCATGACGCGCACCTCGCAGCAAGAATGCCGAGGCATTCTTGAATAGACGTGAAACAGTGTTTCTGTTTATTACGTTCATAGTTACCTGTGAACAGTAACATTTATTTTTTGACAAGCATGACTGCTTATGATAAACTATCCGTAATTGTGAGTTGGTATTGGAAAGTTGGTGAAAATTTTGGACAAGGAAGAATTTCGTATTAAGCTGGAGGAGATTAATCACCTTGTTGAGAACAAGGATTATAAGGGGGCTATGGGCGTTGTTGACAGTATTGACTGGCGCCGTGTAAAGAATGTACGTACTCTTTGTGTAGTAGGTGAGATCTATGCTGCCAATAAGCGGTATGAGGACAGTAAGGAGATTTTTCTTCTGGCTTATCACAGGGCACCTATCGGCAAGAATATTCTTTACCGTCTGATCGAGGTTTCTCTGAAGATGGGGGACATTGAGGAGGCTAAGGATTTTTATCAGGAATACAAGGAGGTTGCCCCAGGGGACAGCACGCTTCTGGTTCTGAAATATAAGATCTTAAGTGCAAAGAATGCTCCTATCAGTGAACAGATCAAGGTTCTTGAAGAATATAAAGAAAAAGAATTTACAGAGAAATGGTCTTATGAGCTGGCAAATCTTTATTATCAGGCAGGCGAAAAGGAAAAGTGTCTTGAATTATGTAATGAGATGATCCTGTGGTTTAATGAAGGTAGCTATGTGATGCGTGCCATGGATCTGAAGCTTCGTATGGGAGCACTTACAGGAGATGAGAAGCAGCGTTATGAGCAGCAGTTTGTGCCTAAGCTGTTTACACCTGAGGAAGTACAGAGTCTGAAGGACAAAGGCGAGGAGCCGAAAGAAAGCAGTGAAGAAAAAGAACAGCCACTGATCGAAAGTATTCCGGTTGGCAATGATAAAGACCTGAGCGGAGTAGAAAGTCTTCAGGAGAAGATATCCAAAGGAATCCGTGACATTTTCGGTAAACGTATGGAATCGGATGAAGAGCTTTTAAGCGAGGAGTATGGTGCAGAGGATGAGATGATCAAAAAGCCTTCAGATAAAGAACTGGCGAATGCACCTGCACTGGAGCCTGAGAGCGGCAAGTCCATTCTGGTTAAAGAGGATGCTGCAGAAAAGAAAGAATCTGCAGATCTGAAAGAGAATTTCACCATGCCGGAGCTTAAAATTCCGGAGTCCATGAAGAATTTTGAAGCAGAAGAAACACCAGAGGTACCTAAGGCAGTTCTGGATGATACTCCTGTTTTTGCCAATCAGAAAGAGGGCAAAGAATTTAATCTGGAAGATACCATTCTGGCAGCAGCAAGTGCCCAGGGCATCAATATTCCAGAAGAACCTGAAGTAAAGGAAACTCTTGTTTCCAAAGAAGAAAAGATTCCTGAAAAAGAAGAAGTGCCTTCACCACAAAAGAAAATGGTGGAACTTGAGGAAGAAGAATTTCTTTCCGAGGAGGATCTGCAGGAAGCAGAAGCTGAATTCCTGAATGGTCCGAAGAAGCCTGAAGAGAAAAGCCTTGAGAAATCTTCTGTACCTGAGATCCCAAGACTGGAAGATGAAGAATTATTTACCAACGATTACAGTGCAGATGATGAGCCGATAGAAGAATTAGAAGAAAAGGCTGCACCGAAAGTGCCTGAAGCTGCAGAAGAGATACAGCCATTGAATGAAGAGTCAGAAGAAGAGAAGCCGGTTCTTTCTGAGGAAGAGGAATTAGAGCAGTTTATTGATTCTATTCAGCCTAAGGATGAAAGAGATCCTATGGATATTATCCCAAGAGAGCGTACACTGACTGATGAGGAGAAAAAGCTGTTTACATATTTTGTAAAGGTTCCCGGTATGAAGGAGCAGCTTCTGGACGCTCTTCTGGACGCCCAATTGGCAGCAGCAGATAAGACCTCAAAAACAGGCAATATTATTGTTATGGGAGGTCATGATACAGGTAAGACAAGGCTGATCGGAAGTCTTATTCCTGCTATTTGTAAAGAAAGAAATATTGAAGCTTCAAAAGTAGCCTACGTATTTGCTGACCAGATCAATGGCATGGATATGTCAAAGGTAGTAGATAAGCTTTCCGGTGGATTTTTGGTGATTGAGGAAGCCAATTCCCTTACTCCGGAGACTGTAGAAGAACTGGATAAAGCTATGAATTTCAGGACGGATGGTCTTACAGTGATCCTTGAAGATGAGAAGATTGGCATGAGGAAGCTGATTGCCAAATATCCAAAGTTTGCAAAGAAGTTCACATCCATGATCAATATACCTGTTTTCACTAATGATGAGCTTGTGAATTTCGCAAGAGTTTATACAAAAGAAAATGGATACCGTATCGATCAGATGGGAATGCTTGCCCTTTATAATCTGATTGGCATCAACCAAAAAGAAGATGAGCCAATGAATATCGGTTCTGTGAAAGAGCTTCTGGATAATGCAATTTCCAGATCTCAGGGAGGCCTTCTGAAATTCAACAAGAAAAAAAGAGTTGACAGAGACGGATACATCGTACTCTATGAGAAAGATTTTGCAAAATAAAGGAGATTAAAAAATGCCCAGACCTTATCTTGGAAATCCAAAATATACCATTGAAGTCCTTCAAAAGTATCATTTTGTATTCCAGAAAAGGTTTGGGCAGAATTTTTTAATTGATACCCACGTTCTGGAACGGATCATTGAAGCTGCCCAGATAACAAAGGATGATTTTGTGATTGAAATAGGTCCTGGTATCGGTACGATGACCCAGTATCTGGCAGAGGCTGCCAGGGAAGTGGCAGCGGTGGAGATCGACCGTTCTCTGATTCCAATCTTACAGGATACCTTACAGGACTGGGATAATGTAACTGTGATCAATGAGGATATCCTGAAGGTAGATGTATGTAAGCTGGCCCAGGAGAAGAACAGTGGACGTCCGGTAAAGGTGGTTGCCAATCTGCCATATTATATTACAACGCCTATTATTATGGGATTATTTGAAAATCAGGTACCATTGGACAGTATTACTATTATGGTGCAGAAAGAAGTGGCAGACAGGATGCAGGTAGGTCCGGGTACTAAGGATTATGGAGCACTGTCACTGGCTGTACAGTATTATGCGAGGCCACAGATCGTGACCAATGTTCCGCCAAACTGTTTTATGCCAAGGCCAAAGGTAGGAAGTGCTGTAATCAGGCTTACCAGATTTCAGGAGCCGCCGGTAAAGGTAGATGATGAGAAACTGATGTTTGCCATTATCCGGGCATCCTTTAATCAGAGAAGAAAGACTCTGGTAAACGGACTTAAGAACGCTTCTGAATTGTCTTTTACGAAGGAGCAGATCGAAAGTGCGCTGACAAGTGCTGGTATTCCGCTGAATATCAGAGGAGAGGCACTGACGCTGGAGCAGTTTGCACAGCTTTCCAATGAATTTTCCAGAATATAAATAAAATAAAATAAAAAGCATCCGTTGGCTAGGCGGATGCTTTTTATTTTGTCTCAAATATATTTTTTAAAAGGAAGGAGAGTTAATTACCGTATTGGTAATTAACATATGAAAAAGAAATTTATAAAAATAATGTTGGCTGTATTATTTTTACGTTTTTTAGTATATCCATAAATTGTGATGGAATCATGTTTATATTATGAAAAAACAATGAACGAGAAAAAAAATAATTGTAACTGAGATTTGGAATTGAGTGAAAATTATAACTTTCTTTTGGATATTACTTATAAAATGATTATAGAAATTTTATATATATTTTACAAATTTTAAATACCAACTGTGTTATAATAAACCGAACTTTATGATATAAGAAACGGATCGTAAGGATGTAATGATTTGATGATATCATAGAGAAATTATGAGACATAAAGATCATTTGGTTATTTAACAGGAGGTTATTATTTTGAAGAACATAAAGAAATTAACAGGTATTATGATGGCTGGGGCACTTGCTTTTTCTGTACCGGTACCGGCGATAGCTTCCGGTTTTGATACTTCTTCTCTGGAAGCTCTGATCGACAGTGGAGTGGATGCAGTATTCAGCGATCCGGATCAGACAGTAGACATTATCATGTATGTGAAGGACAAGATCGGACAGCAGGATGTAACTGATGATCAGATCCGTACTGTGATCAATGAGGCAGCGGATGCTTTCCAGATCAGTCTTACAGATTCAGAGAAGGACAATCTGGTAGACCTTGCCAGAAAGGTAAAGGATGCCAATATTGATGAGGATGAGCTTCGCAGTGATGTAAATGCAGTATTTGACAAGATGGATGCTCTTGGAGTTGAGAAGAATGATGTGAAAGGATTCCTGAAGAAGATTCTTAATTTAGTAAAAGGATGGTTCTAATTTATCACTTTAATGTACTAAATATACAATAAATAAAAACATTATGAAAAAATTGCATGTGGTAATTTTATAAAAAAAGAATAGAAAAACAGAAAATATTGTGCAAAAAAGCTAAAAGTTCACTACAGGTTCATAATTTGTTCACAAGTAACTGCTATGATGTAATCAGTTCGAAAGAACAATACCAAAGACGTTGTAATGACACCATTACACATAAAATTTTTTCATAATAATTGCCCCGGTAAACCACTACCGGGGCACTCCTCGTTTTTAGGGAAAGTTTATCTTTATTTCCAAGAAGAAAGCAAAATGTTATATAAAAATATAAAAATCCATATTTTCATCTTTTCAGCTAGTATGCTATAATTCACTTCAGATAAGATGAGAATTATCTGTGGAATGCATTTTTAAAAGTAATACTATAAGGATATGGATTATTTACAATGAGAATAATTAATATTGAAAGATGGGAGAATAGATTATGTCTGAAACAATGAAAGATTATGAAAGGGAGCTGGAGGCTTCTTTTAAGAAGGTACAGGAGGGAGACATTCTTACCGGTACAGTGATCAGTGTAGATGAGAAGGAAGTAGTGCTTGACCTGAGATATTATGCAGAAGGTATTATTCCGGCAGAGGATTACAGCAGGGAGCCTGGTTTTAACCTGAAAGAAGATGTGCATGTAGGTGATGAGGTTTCTGCCACAGTAGTGCGTACAGATGACGGACATGGGAATATTCTGCTTTCAAGGGTGGAGGCCACTGATGTGCTGGCCTGGGATCGTTTAAAAGAGATGAAAGCTTCCGGTGAAGTGATCAATGTGATTGTAAAGGGAGTTGTGAACAGCGGTGTAGTTGCCTATGTAGAAGGCATCAGAGGCTTTATCCCTGCATCTAAGCTGGCACTTTCTTATGTGGAGGATACCAATGATTACCTGAATAAGCATCTTCAGGTACAGGTGATCGATGTTGATGAAGATAGCAAGAAGCTGATTCTTTCTGCAAAAGAGCTTCTCAGAGAGAAGGCAGAGGAAGAGCGTAAGAACAAAATTTCAAATATTCAGCCGGGCTTTGTTACGGAAGGAAAAGTAGAAAGCCTGCAGCCTTATGGCGCATTTGTTGATCTGGGAAATGGTCTTTCTGGTCTTGTCCATATTTCACAGATCTGTGAGAAAAGGATCAAGAAGCCTTCAGAAGTATTGACAGTAGGAGATACTGTTAAGGTAAAAGTGATTTCTGTGAAGGACGGTAAGTTAAGCCTGAGCATTAAAGAGGCTTCCGACCTGATGGCAAAAGATGTAGAAGAAGAAACTTTTGAAATTCCTGATTCAGGAGAACAGGCTACAACATCCCTTGGTTCTCTGTTTGCAAACATCAAGCTTTGATCAGGGTTCTGGATCGTGGAAGGACGGTATGAATGGGTACACAGGAAAAAATATTTGTAATAGGACATAAGAATCCGGATACGGATTCCATCTGTTCTGCCATTGCTTATGCAGACATTAAGAATCAAAAAAGCCTTGTAAAAAAATATATTCCCAAGCGTGCAGGTCAGATCAATGAAGAGACTCAGTATGTACTGAAGCGTTTTGGGGTACAGCCTCCTGCATATCTGGGAAATATAGGTACACAGGTAAAGGATATGGATATTCGTGTCAGTCCTGAGGCGGATAAGAGTATGTCCCTGAAGAATGCATGGGATATGATGCAGGAGAATAGTATTGTGTCACTGCCCATCCGGGACAAGGACGGAGAACTGGAAGGCCTTGTCACCATCGGAGATATTGCAAAGACTTACATGGATACAACAGATAGTTACTTTCTGTCTAATGCCAGGACCCAGTACAGAAGGATTGCGGAAACCCTTAGCGGCAAGGTAGTTGAGGGTAATGAACATGCTTATTTTGTAAAGGGTAAGGTGCTTGTAGGCACTGCCAATCCTCAGGTACTGAAGGAATTTGTAAAAGAAGACGATATGGTGATCATGGGCAACCGTGAAGAAGACCATATCCAGGCAATCAGACTAAATGTAAGCTGTATCATTGTGGGTATGGGCGTTGAGGTATCTCAGAAGGTGCTATCTCTTGCACATGAGAAGAACATTGTGGTGATCACCTCACCATGTGATTCTTTTACAATTGCAAGGCTGATCAACCAGAGTATTCCTTTAAGATTTGTAATGAAAAGGGATAATCTGGTGACTTTTAATACAGAAGACTTTACAGATGATATTCAGGATGTTATGATTAAACACCGTCACCGTGCATTTCCTGTGATCAATAAGCGGGGGAAATGCGTAGGTACTATTTCTCGCCGTAATTTTCTTGATATGCACAGGAAAAAGGTGATTCTGGTA
The DNA here is from genome assembly GCF_040929965.1 of Blautia sp. 1033sp1_1033st1_G9_1033SCRN_220408. Lineage (NCBI taxonomy): Bacteria > Bacillati > Bacillota > Clostridia > Lachnospirales > Lachnospiraceae > Blautia > Blautia sp. 1033sp1_1033st1_G9_1033SCRN_220408. The sequence continues at coordinate 27,519 of NZ_JBFKZO010000023.1, forward strand.
GATCATAATGAGAAGGATCAGGCAGTTGATAATATAGATAAAGCTGAGATCGTTGAGATCATTGATCACCATAAGCTGGGATCATTGGAGACGATGAAGCCTATCAGCTTTCGGAATGAACCGGTAGGCTGCACAGCCACCATTCTTTATAAGATTTATGGGGAAGAAAGGCTGGAGATTCCGCCAAAGATCGCAGGACTTCTCTGTGCGGCAATCATCTCAGACACGCTGATGTTTCGTTCCCCTACATGCACGCAGCAGGATAAGATTGCTGCTAGTGCATTGGCACTGATCGCTGATATTAAGATAGAAGAATTTGCAAAGGAAATGTTTAAGGCAGGCAGCAATCTGAAGGACAAGTCTCCGGAAGAGATTTTTTATCAGGATTACAAGAAATTTATTGCAGAAGGAAATGTTACTTTTGGCGTGGGACAGATCAGTTCCATGGACAAAGACGAGCTTCTGGAGATCAAAGAGAGGCTGGAGCCATTTATGGTAAGCGAATGCGGGCGGCATGGTGTTACCAGGGTTTATTTTATGCTTACTAATATCCTGGACGAGTCTACTATGCTTCTTTACTATGGAGAAGGCAGCCGGGAAATGGCAGAGTCTGCTTTTCATATTGAGCCTGAGAACGGAGCATTTATGCTTCCGGGAGTGGTTTCAAGAAAGAAGCAGATCATTCCTGCGATGATGGAAGCTGCACAGCTTATGACCAACGAATATGCATAATCTTGCAGTAAGATCATTACAGTAAAGACCATTGTATAAAAATCGTTAGGATAAAGAGCATTAAAGAATACAGAAGGATAGATAAAAATTATGAAAGAAACATGGAAACCTGGGAATATGCTGTATCCTCTTCCGGCAGTGATGGTAAGCGTTACAGACGGACAGGGGAATGACAACATTATTACAGTGGCCTGGACAGGAACCATATGTACTAATCCGCCTATGGTTTATATTTCTGTGCGCCCGTCAAGATATTCCTACGAAATGCTTAAAAAGACCGGAGAATTTGTGATCAACCTTACCACTGAGGAATTGGCTTTTGCTACAGATTACTGTGGTGTCCGTTCAGGAAGGGATGTGGACAAATTTAAAGAAGCCCATCTTACCAAGGAGCCGGCACAGTTTGTAAAGGCACCTATGATCAAGGAATCACCGGTATCTATTGAATGCAGGGTAACAGAGGTGAGGGAGCTTGGTTCCCATCACATGTTTCTTGCAGAGGTTCTGGCAGTCCATGCCCAGCAGGAGTACATAGATAAGAATAATAAATTTCAACTGAATAAAGCAAAACCGATCGTATATTCCCATGGTGAATATTTGGGAACAGGCAAAAGCCTGGGCACTTTCGGGTACAGCGTAAAGAAAAGAAAAAAACAGGAAAAGCGCTGATTTCACGGTGGGATTGCACATTTGATCAGAATGTGTTAAAATCGAAAGGAATTTATTGAGAACATGAATAATATTACATTGATTGGCATGCCGGGAGTGGGGAAGAGCACCATTGGTGTTGTTCTTGCCAAGGTACTGGGATATGAATTTATGGATTCAGACCTGTTGATACAGCGTCAGGAGAAAAGGCGTCTGCATCAGATCATTGAGCAGGAAGGAGTCGAAGGATTCAAAGCCATAGAGAATCGTGTGAATGCATCCATTGAGACTGAGAATACAGTTATTGCCACTGGGGGAAGTGTGGTATATTGTGAGGAGGCAATGGATCATCTCAAAAAAATAGGAAAAGTCGTTTATCTCAGGCTTTCTCTGGATTCCCTTGCTAAAAGACTGGGAAATCTTGAAAAAAGAGGAGTTCTTTTGAAGGAAGGACAGACTCTGAAAAGCCTTTATGAGGAACGAGTTCCCTTATATGAGAGATATGCAGATATTGTGATCGATGAAGAAGGGAAAGATTTGGAAGCAAGTCTGCAGGCAGTTTTGGAAACACTGGTATAGTGAAAAGAATCAGTAGCTATATGATAATCAAAGGGGTAAAAGTAACTGTTGACATGAGGAGAGTAAATAATAGAGGTGTTTTATGGAACAGTATGTTATTAAAGGCGGAAATCCACTGGTAGGTGAGGTGGACATAGCCGGTGCAAAGAATGCGGCTCTTGCTATTTTATCCGCAGCAATAATGACGGACGAGACTATCCTGATTGAAAACCTGCCTGATGTAAGAGACATAAATGTTTTGCTGGAGGCTATTTCCGGTATTGGTGCCCAGGTAGAACGTGTGAACAAATCAACCGTTAAGATCAATGGTTCTACCATTGCGGACGTAAGTGTAGATTATGAATATATTAAGAAGATCCGTGCGTCTTATTATCTGTTAGGAGCACTGCTTGGCAAGTATAAGCATGCAGAAGTCCCCCTTCCGGGAGGATGTAATATCGGAAGCCGTCCTATCGACCAGCATTTAAAGGGATTCCGTGCCCTTGGAGCAAAGGTGGATATTCTTCATGGTGCGATCGTGGCCAAAGCAGAGAATCTTCATGGAAGTCATATTTTCCTTGATGTGGTATCTGTTGGAGCTACCATCAATATTATGATGGCTGCATCCCTGGCGCCAGGACGTACGATTATCGAGAATGCAGCACGTGAGCCACATGTAGTAGATGTTGCCAATTTCCTGAACAGTATGGGAGCCAACATCAAGGGTGCAGGTACAGATGTGATCCGTATCCGTGGAGTTGAGAAGCTTCACAAGACAGAATATTCCATTATTCCGGATCAGATCGAGGCTGGTACATTTATGTTTGCTGCAGCTGCTACAGGCGGCGATGTTACCGTAAGAAATGTAATACCGAAGCATCTGGAAGCAACCACTGCCAAGCTGGAGGAAATCGGCTGTGAGGTACAGGAATTTGATGATGCGGTTCGTGTACGTGCTACAGGAAAGCTTCACCGTACCCATGTGAAGACCCTTCCATATCCAGGATATCCTACAGATATGCAGCCGCAGATCGCAGTTGCCCTTGCCCTTGCAGAGGGAACAAGTATTGTAACAGAGAGTATTTTTGAGAATCGTTTCAAATATGCAGACGAGCTTTCCAGAATGGGAGCCAACATCAAGGTAGAAGGTAATTCTGCTATTATTGATGGTGTGAGGAAGCTGACAGGAGCTAGAGTCAGTGCACCGGATCTGCGTGCAGGAGCTGCTCTTGTGATTGCCGGACTTGCAGCAGAGGGTATTACCATAGTGGATGATATCCAGTATATCCAGAGAGGATATGAAGATTTTGAGGACAAGCTGAGAAGTCTTGGAGCTGAGATCGAGCGTGTATCCAGTGAGAAAGAGATCCAGAAGTTCCGTCTTCGTGTAGGATGATCTTATGGATTTGGCCTGATGCTATAGCATGCTGTAAAGCGGTGTTAATACTATGAAATGACTGTCGGTCAGGCTTTTTTCTGAAATCTATTGACAATTGATATTAATGAGTATATTGTATTGTTTGCAACGATACAATTAAAAATAGCCTTTTATTCAGAGTGGTGGAGGTACATAGGACCTGAGAAGCCACGGCAACCCCTGAGAGATCATGGAAGGTGCCCTGCCTGAGCGAGCAATCGAACAATAAGAGGACTGATTATATATAGCATTTATTAAACAGTCCGATTATTCGGGCTGTTTTTACATTTAAAGAGAAAAGGAGAAATCATGGAGAAACTTTTATTTACTTCCGAATCAGTAACAGAAGGTCATCCGGACAAAATGTGTGATGCTATTTCAGATGCCATTCTTGATGCATTGATAGAACAGGATCCGATGAGCCGTGTAGCCTGCGAGACAGCAACAACCACAGGTCTTGTGCTTGTTATGGGAGAGATTACTACAAAAGCATATGTTGATATCCAGAAGATCGTAAGGGATACGATTCGTGAGATTGGTTATACCAGAGGCAAATACGGATTTGATGCAGATACCTGTGCTGTGATCACTGCAATCGACGAGCAGTCAGGAGACATTGCAATGGGTGTTGATAAAGCATTGGAGCTGAGAGAGGATAAGATGGATGAGGATGAACTGGATTCCATTGGAGCCGGTGATCAAGGCATTCAGTTTGGTTATGCTACCAATGAGACAGAAGAATATATGCCTTATGCCATCAATATGGCACACAAGCTTTCATATCAGCTTACAAAAGTACGTAAAGACGGTACTTTAAAATATTTAAGGCCAGATGGCAAGACTCAGGTAACTGTAGAATACAGTGAAGATGGAAAGCCGATCCGTATTGATACAGTTGTATGCTCTACACAGCATGATCCGGATGTAACACAGGAGCAAATCCATAAAGATATTAAAAAATATGTATTTGATGAGATCATCCCAAGTGATATGGTAGATGAGGATACCAAGTATTTTATTAATCCTACCGGACGTTTTGTAATCGGCGGACCTCATGGTGATAGTGGACTTACCGGACGTAAGATCATTGTAGATACATACGGTGGAACAGGACGTCACGGCGGCGGTGCTTTTTCCGGAAAGGACTGTACAAAGGTGGACCGTTCTGCAGCTTATGCAGCTCGTTATGTAGCTAAGAATATTGTAGCAGCAGGACTGGCCGACAAGTGTGAGATCCAGCTTTCTTATGCAATCGGTGTTGCACATCCTACATCTATTCATGTAGAAACATTTGGCACAGGAAAGCTTTCTGATGCAAAGCTTGTAGAAGTGATCCGTGAGAATTTTGATCTTCGCCCGGCTGGTATCATCAAAATGCTGGATCTGCGTCGCCCGATCTACAAACAGACTGCTGCTTACGGACATTTTGGACGTACAGATGTTGATCTTCCATGGGAGCATCTGGACAAAGTTGATGATCTTAAAAAATATCTGGCATAAGCCGTTAATAGATTTGGAAAATGCGCTTCACTGTATGGTGGGGCGCTTTTTTTCGTAATAGGATCGTGCCCAGTGAAGCTTTTTTATAGAAAATTTAGAGATAAACAATGGTATCTGTGATATAATACTGCTAACGTACAGGATGAATAAGTAAAGGATATTGCCTATGAAACTGAAAGCAAGAATCATCGTAGGATTTACGATGATCATTTTGGTTCCGTTACTGCTTTTTGCTGCAGCATTATATGGTTTTAGAGAGACTCAGTCCAAGCAAACCGTTACCCAGACAGAGACTGACAGTGATGGAGAAGTATATGATATTGCCATTTCGCAGTCCGATGAAGGACATGCCAGGATCCATTTGATGACCAAGGATCTGTTTTTGTCTGCATTTATTATTCTTATATTTACAGCGCTGGCAATTGGTCTCTGGCTGTACCGGAGTATTGCCACTCCCTTGGTAAAACTTAAAAAAGCGACGCAGAACATCAAAGAAGGGAATTTGGACTTTGTCCTGGATGTAGAGGGAAATGATGAATTTTCCCAGTTGTGCCAGGACTTTGAAGAGATGCGCCGCCGTCTGAAAGAATCCACAGAAGAGAAGAATCTGATCGAAAAAGAGAATAAAGAGCTGATTAGCAATATTTCCCATGACCTGAAGACCCCGATCACTGCTGTGAAAGGATATGTGGAGGGGATCATGGATGGTGTTGCAGATACACCGGAGAAGATGGACAGATATGTGCGTACCATTTATAATAAGACCAATGAGATGGATCATTTGATCAATGAGCTTACTTTTTATTCCAAGATTGACACCAACCGTATCCCATATACGTTCAGCAAGCTGAATGTAGAGGATTATTTCAGTGACTGCGCAGAAGAAGTTGGTCTGGAGCTGGAAACAAAAGGAATCGAGTTGGTTTATGCCAATTATGTGGAGAATGATGTGGTGGTGATCGCTGACGGTGAGCAGATCCGCAGGGTGATTCACAATATTATCGGCAATGCCATCAAGTACATGGACAAGAAGAGAGGTATTATACAGATTCGTGTAAAGGATGTTGGAGATTTTATCCAGGTTGAGATAGAGGACAATGGCAAGGGTATTGGGGCCAAGGATCTTCCATATATTTTTGACCGTTTTTACAGGACGGATATTTCCCGTAATTCTTCTAAGGGGGGCAGTGGCATAGGGCTTTCCATTGTAAAGAAAATCCTGGAGGACCATGGCGGCAAGGTATGGGCTACAAGCCGTGAAGGGATTGGTACGATCATGTACTTTGTTCTCAGAAAATATCAGGAGGTACCTATGAAATGAGTAAGATATTGATCATAGAAGATGAAGAAGCAATTGCAGATCTGGAAAAAGATTATCTGGAACTTTCCGGGTTTGAAGTAGAGATAGCCAACCGGGGAGATACAGGACTTGATCGGGCACTGACAGAGAAATTTGATCTGATCATTCTGGATCTTATGCTTCCGGAGGTGGATGGCTTTGATATTTGCAGACAGGTGCGCCAGGAAAAGAATATCCCGATCATCATGGTTTCTGCCAAGAAGGATGATATTGACAAGATACGAGGACTTGGACTTGGAGCAGATGATTACATGACCAAGCCATTCAGCCCCAGTGAACTGGTTGCCCGGGTAAAAGCTCATATGGAAAGATACAATCGTCTGGTAGGATCTAATGTCCAGAAGAATGATGTGATCGAGATCCGTGGGATCAAGATTGACAAGACGGCCAGGAGAGTATGGATTAATGGGGAAGAAACCACCTTTACTACCAAGGAATTTGATCTTCTTACTTTTCTGGCAGAGAATCCCAACCGGGTATTTACAAAAGAAGAATTGTTCCGGGAGATCTGGGATATGGAATCTGTAGGGGATATAGCCACAGTTACTGTACACATTAAGAAGATCCGTGAGAAGATAGAGTTTAATACAGCAAAGCCACAGTATATTGAGACGATCTGGGGTGTTGGATACAGGTTTAAGGTTTGATCCTGCTGGATCGGCCATACAGACAGGATATGAGGACAGGATGGAACGATTATATAAAAAGCTGGAAGCATACGGTCAGGAAGGGTCTTACCCGTTTCACATGCCGGGGCACAAAAGAAACAAAGCATCTGTGTACGGAGATTTTCCAATAGAGCAGGATATTACAGAAATATATGGATTTGATAATCTTCATCATGCAGAAGGGATCATTAAAGAAGCACAGGAAGAGCTGGCCAGACTTTACGAAGTAAAACAAAGTTTTTTTTCTGTAAATGGAAGTACGGCAGCTATCCTTTCGGCTATTTCTGCTTCTGTGGAAAAGGGAGGACAGATTCTGGTAGCACGTAACTGCCACAAAGCGGTATATCATGGGATTTATTTAAGAGATCTTGAACCAATATATATTTATCCACAGACAGACCCCAAATTGGGGATAAATGGAGAAATTTTGACTTCCCGTGTGGAAAGATCGCTGGAAGAAAATAAAAATATCCAGGCAGTGCTGATCACTTCTCCTACTTATGATGGAGTAGTGTCAGATATTCAGGAAATCGCCAGGATCGCACATGAGCATCAGGTTCCACTGATCGTAGATGAGGCTCATGGTGCTCATTTCCGATATTCTTCTTATTTTCCTGTGCCAGCAGAGAAGCTGGGAGCAGATGTGGTGATCCAGAGTTTTCACAAGACCCTGCCTTCTATGACACAGACTGCAGTTCTCCACAGGTGCAGTGATCTTGTAGATGGGACAAAGCTTGCCAGATTTATGGATATTTATCAGACCAGCAGTCCCTCCTATGTACTTATGGCAAGTATTGATGCCTGTGTAGACAAGATGAAAAGAGAAGGTACGGACATGTTTCGCACCTTTACCAGGCAGTTGGAGCAGGCAAGGCGAAGATTGGCGAAATGTAATTATATAAGATTGGTTCCTGAGCCAGGCAATAAAGAATATTTCGATTTTGATAGATCAAAGATCATATTGTCTACAGAGCATTGTTCCTTTAATGGCACACAGCTTGCCAAGATCCTGCGTCAGGAATTTAAGATCGAAGTGGAGATGGAGACAGAGCAGTATGTGATCGCTATGGCAGCAGTAGGTGATACAGAAGAAGGATTTTTACGTTTGTGTGAGGCCATACAGACCATTGATGAAAGAGAAGCTGCCATTTTGAAGGTGGAAGATAAGAGGGGAGAGTATGATTTTCGCTGGGAAGAAAAAAAGCAGTTTATGAGGATCACCCAGGCAATGGATGCTCCATCTGTGCCTTGTCCTTTAGAAGAAAGTGCAGGGAAGATTTCTACAGAATTTGCTTATCTGTATCCACCGGGGATTCCGATTCTGGTACCAGGTGAGCAGATTACTGGACTTTTCATAAAGAATGTGAGAAGATACATGGAGCAGGGACTGAATTTCCAGGGGCTTGCAGACAATACAAATGAAACCATAGCAGTAGTAAAGGAGTTATAGGGCTTATGCCCTGGAACCATATGGGAAAGATTTTTTATATCATGGGAAAGAGTGCATCAGGTAAGGATCATATCTACGCAAGACTGATGCAGCATACAGAACTGAATCTGAAAAAAATGGTTTTATATACAACACGTCCTATACGTGACGGAGAAGAAGAAGGAAAGCAATATTTTTTTACAGATGAAGAAAAGCTGAAAGAATTCAGGAGAAAGGGTTATGTGATCGAGGCGCGTTCCTACAGTACCATGCATGGAATCTGGTATTATTTTACCGCAGATGACGGACAGGTGGATCTGGCACAGGATGATTATCTTGGGATTGGCACATTGGAATCCTATCTTAAACTGAAAAACTATTATGGTGAGGATGCAGTACGTCCGGTTTATATCGAAGTGGAGGATGGAGAACGTCTTACCCGTGCACTGAATAGGGAGAAGGAGCAGGAGAAGCCAAAGTATGAGGAAATGTGCAGACGTTTCCTGGCAGATCAGGCAGATTTTTCTGAGGAGAATATTCTGAAGGCAGGAATCTGGAAGAGGTTTCAGAATGTTGAATTGGAGGATTGTGTGGAGGAGATTGTAGGCTATATCAAAACACAATAAAATACGAAGATACAATATGTGGGGGTAAATTTGAAAGAAACGATATATCAGGCCTTCGTTTTCGGATCTGGCGTCTTGTGTAAATTGTAGCATTATATCCGAAAATATGATATACTGAAACAAGATTGATGAGAGAGGGGCGATTCCTATGGTAGGGTTTAATAATGTGATAGGGCATGAAGAGATTATCAGGCATTTACAAAATGCCATCAAAACAGGAAAGATATCACATTCCTATATTTTTGCCGGAGAACCGGGATCCGGAAAGCGACTGCTTGCCGGCATTTATGCAATGACACTGCAATGCGAAGCAGGTGGAGAGAATGCATGTGGGAAGTGCGAATCCTGTAAGAGAGCTATTGGTAAGAATCACCCGGATATCATCATGGTGAAGCATGAAAAACCAAACACCATCAGTATTGATGAAATACGTGAGCAGGTAGTAAATGATGTGGATATTAAGCCTTACAGCAGTCCACATAAGATCTATATTATTCCGGATGCAGAGATCATGACACCGCAGGCACAGAATGCTCTTCTGAAAACCATTGAAGAGCCACCGGAATACGCTGTGATCATGCTGCTTACCAGTAATATTGACGGCCTTCTGCCTACCATCCGTTCCAGATGTGTACGTCTGGATTTGAAGGTAGTGGATGATGGACTGGTAAAGAAATATCTGATGGAGCATCTTCATATACCGGATTATCAGGCAGAGATTGATGCATCTTTTGCACATGGCAGTATAGGCAAGGCAAAGGAAGCAGCCACCTCTCAGGAGTTTGCGGATATTACTCAGAAGGCACTTAAAATTCTGAAGTATGCAGATTCCATGGAAGTATATGAGCTGACAGAAGCCATTAAGAATCTGTCCAGTGAGAAGCAGAATATTAATGACTATCTGGATATTTTTCAGTTCTGGTTCAGGGATGTTCTGATGTTCAAAGCTACCAGAGAGATCGATAATCTGGTATTTAAGCAGGAAATCAATTATATCAGGGAACAGGCCAGTCAGCGTTCGTATGAGAATCTGGAAAAGATACTGGAGGCATTGGATAAGACAAAAGTACGTCTGCGTGCCAATGTTAATACGGAACTGGCACTGGAATTACTGTTTCTGACAATCAGGGAGAAATAGAATGGCAAAGGTAGTTGGTGTAAGATTCCGAAATGTAGGAAAAATATATTATTTTAACCCTAAGACCTACAAAATAAAAGTAGGAGATCATGTGATCGTTGAGACAGCACGAGGTGTGGAGTATGGCAAGGTTGTGCTTGCACCAAGAGATATCAAAGAAGAAGATGTGGTGCATCCTCTGAAAGAAGTGATCAGGGTGGCAACAAAGGATGATGACGAAAGAGAAGCCCAGAATCGCATGAAGGAAAAGGATGCTTTCAAGATTTGTCAGAAGAAGATCCGTGAACATGGGCTTGAAATGAAGCTGATCGATGCAGAGTATACTTTTGATAACAATAAGGTGCTGTTTTATTTTACAGCAGACGGACGTATTGATTTCAGACAGCTGGTAAAGGATCTGGCAGCCATTTTCAAGACCAGGATTGAGCTTCGTCAGATTGGAGTAAGGGACGAGACAAAGATCCTGGGAGGTATTGGGATCTGCGGCAGGTGCCTTTGCTGTCATACTTATCTGTCAGAGTTTGCACCGGTTTCCATTCGTATGGCAAAAGAGCAGAACCTTTCTCTGAACCAGACCAAGATTTCTGGTGTGTGCGGAAGACTGATGTGCTGTCTGAAAAATGAGCAGGAAACCTACGAGGAGTTAAACAAGCGTCTTCCCGGGAATGGTGATACAGTGATCACTCCGGATGGCCTTCATGGAACTGTACACAGTGTGAATGTACTGAGGCAGAGAGTAAAGGTTATTGTTGAGATTAACGATGAAAAAGAGATCCAGGAGTTTGCTGTGGAGGATCTGAAGTTCCGACCAAGGAAAAAGAAAGTGAAGATTTCAGAGCAGGAACTGAAAGAACTTAAGAATCTGGAAGACAAAAAGGGAGACTCCAAGCTGGATGAATAAAGATCTTGTAAAAGAAAATGAACGTGTAGATGATCTGCAGAATGGCTGTTATGTGATCCAGGACAGGGAAAAGTTCTGTTTTGGCATGGATGCAGTGCTTCTGTCAGGTTTTACAAAGGTAAAGGAAGGGGAAAAGGTACTTGATATGTGTACAGGTACCGGCATTATCCCCATTCTTTTATCTGCCAAAACAAAGGGAAAGAATTTTACCGGGATAGAGATCCAGGAGGATTGCGCCCAGATGGCAGAAAGAAGCGTAAAGTATAACGGCCTTGAGGACAGGATTCAGATCATACAGGGAGATATAAAGGAAGCTGTCAGTATTTTCGGGGCAGCTTCTTTTCATGTTATTACCTGTAATCCTCCTTATATGATCGGTGCCCATGGGCTGACCAATCCCCATATGCCAAAGGCAATTGCAAGACACGAGATCCTGTGTACTTTGGAAGATGTGGTAAGCCAGGCAGCCAGGGTACTAGGGGACAGAGGACGTTTTTATATGGTGCACAGGCCTTTTCGATTGGCTGAGATCATGAATGTTCTGACCAGATACAAGCTGGAGCCAAAGAGAATGCAGATGGTTTATCCATATATTGATAAGGAACCCAACATGGTTCTGATTGAAGCTGTGAAAGGCGGTAATCCGCGGATCACAGTGGAAAGGCCTTTGATCGTTTATGAAAAGCCGGGGGTTTACACAAAGTCTATCTTGGAACTGTATGGGATGGTATGAGGTAAGGATGATTATGCAGTGGTTATTTTACCTCAGTCGAGAAGACTCCCACCTCTTTCAGGTGGTGAGTAACAGCAAGTTCGTCTCAGTGGGAGTCCAATCTCCGACTGAGGTAAACGCTCCGCGAGGATGCGCAGTGATTCTGTAAAGAATATGTCAGCTTACGCTGACCAGAATCACGCGCCAAGTCTCGCAGCTGCTCGACTTGAATGTATCTGAAATGAGGAATTTATGAGCGGAAAATTATATCTATGCGCAACACCGATCGGGAATCTGGAGGATATTACTTTCAGGGTTCTGCGTACATTGAAAGAGGTGGATCTGATCGCAGCGGAGGATACCAGGAATAGTATTAAGCTGCTGAATCATTTTGAGATCAAAACGCCTATGACAAGCTATCATGAATATAATAAGATTGATAAAGGGATGGTATTGGTTGAAAAGATGCGTCAAGGTGCCAATATTGCTCTGATCACAGATGCAGGTACTCCGGGGATTTCAGATCCGGGGGAAGAACTGGTCTCCATGTGCCACCAGGCGGGGATTGAAGTGACCTCCTTGCCTGGTCCTGCTGCCTGTATTACAGCTCTTACCATGTCCGGGCTTTCTACCAGGCGATTTGCTTTTGAAGCCTTTCTTCCCTCTGATAAGAAAGAGCGCAGGGCGGTTCTGGAAGAACTGAAGAATGAAACAAGAACTATGATCGTTTATGAAGCACCACATCATCTGTTAAGCACCCTGGAAGAGTTAAGGGAAGCTCTTGGTAACAGGAAAATGACCTTATGCCGGGAACTGACCAAGAAGCATGAGACAGCATTTCTTACTACAATAGATGATCTGCTGGCATATTATAAGGACAGCAAGCCTTTAGGAGAATGCGTGCTGGTGATCCAGGGAAGAAGCAGAAAAGAGATGGAAAAGGAAGCCCAGGAATCCTGGGAAGAGATTTCTATTGAGGATCATATGGAGCTTTATGAAAAACAGGGAATGCCGCGTAAGGAAGCCATGAAGCAGGTGGCAAAGGACAGAGGCGTGACTAAAAGAGAAATTTATAAGTATCTGATCCAGTGAATCAGAGGACTTTTGGCCGCCTATAGGTGACATGTCTGTTTCATCAAGTACAAAAGGGGAATAAGAGAGATGAAGAAAAAATTACTTGCAGGAGTTTTAACCCTGATACTGGCTGTGCAGCCTGCAGCGTTATGCGGCGCAGAGGAGTTTACAGCAGAAGAGGCTTTAAATGTGCAGGAGAATAGCCAGGAAAATGTACAGCAGGATATGGAAAGTGTAGGAGAGTTATCAGAGGATGAAGTTGCACAGAGTGATAATACAAGATACTCTGATAATGAGATAGAAGATGTACAGGATGAGGCTGTATCGGCAGAGGACGCGTCAGAAGATCAGGTTCAGGATGTAACAGACGATTCTTTTGAGGTTACGGAGGAAGAATTTACAGATCAGGCAGATACAGATGTGTTTAGTGCAGGCGATTCAGGGGAAACAAAGACTTATACATTAACCGGAACCATTACCGCTCAGTTATCACAGGGAGTGATGACGATAACCGGAAGCGGCGAAATGCCTGATTATGAAGATGATACTCAGCAACCCTGGTATTCAGAGGAAACGAAGATTAAGAAACTGGTGATTTCTGATGGGATCACAAAGGTAGGAAGTTCCAATTTCTGGTGCTGTGCCATAGAGGAAATCTCTTTTCCGGAAACACTGACTGTGATCGGAAGAAATGCATTTTACAGCTGTTACAGGCTGAAGACAATTAATCTTCCGGAATCTCTGGTGACGATCGAAGACGGAGCATTCTGTGCATGTGAAAGAGCTTCCGGGGTACGTATGGGAAAGAACGTAAAATCCATTGGAAATGCAGCTTTTATGGGTGTGGATGTAAAGCAGATCACACTTCCTGCATCCCTGGAGTCTATCGATACCCAGTCATTTGACAATACAACACTGGAAGAATACATTCTTGATACAGGCAATCCTTACTACAAAGTGATCGATGGTGTTTTATTCAGTGCGGATGGTAAGAAACTGCTCAGTGTTCCTGTAGGGAAAAATACAGATACATATCAGATTCCTGATGGTGTGGAGATTATAGGAGATTCTTCTTTTGCAGGGGTTAAGAATATCAAACAGGTGTCGATTCCGGCCAGTGTGACTACAGTTGAAAGCTGGGTATTCCAGGATTCCAGTCTTGAATCACTGGTGATCCCGGATACGGTAACACAGATTGGATACGGAATTGCCATGGGAAGCAAGAGCCTGAGGACAGCTGTTATCGGAAACGGAATTACAGAACTGCCTTACAAGACTTTTGAAGAATGCACAAGTCTGGAAAGTATAAGCCTTGGAAATAACATTAAAGTAATTGATTCAAGGGCGTGTTTGGATTGTACCAGTCTGACTTCTATTAGTCTGCCAGAGGGGCTGGAAACGATCAACGGTAATTCTTTTTACAGGTGTACTGCATTAAGGCAAATCAATATTCCTTCAACGGTTAAAACAATAGAAAGCCGAGCCTTTGCCGAGTGTTCTCCTGAACTGGTGGTGAATCTTCCTTCAGGTTTGGTACAGACGGATGATGGGTCTTACAGAAGAACCAGCAATTTAAGTTTTACAGGTACATACAAATATTCAAGAGCATATGAAATTTTGAACTTTACCAATCAGGAAAGAGCAAAGGTGGGAGCTGCACCCCTTACCATGGATCCGGATCTTCTTGCAGCTGCCATGAAAAGAGCATCAGAATGCAGCGTGAAATATGATCATACCAGACCTACAGGATCCGCATGGAATACTGCAAGCACAGTTGTTACTGCCTGGGGAGAAAATATTTTAAGTGCAACCAGTTACCTGGATGCAGCCGGGGATGTGCAGATGTGGATGAATTCAGAAATGCACAAATGGAATATCCTGAACACAGATTATACTTCAATTGGTGTGGGATGCTTTGAGCAGAATGAACATTTTTACTGTGTACAGCTTTTCGGCAAAACCACTCCTGGAAGCTTTGCAGCACCGGCAGATTACACAACAAAAGTAACAATCCCTGTGATCGCTGAAGATTATACCATTAAAAAACTGGTATGGTATGACCAGACTATTACTGCATGGACACAGACCGTGAGTGTGGGAGATACACAGAAAATGGCTCCTGTGATCGCAGAGTCAAATGAAAGCAGGACAGTGACGGAACTGGATCCTGAAGATTTCCAGTGGAGCAGCAGTAACCCGGCTGTGGCTTCTGTAGATGCCCAGGGAAATGTACGGGGGATTTCAGCAGGACGTGCACAGATCACTGCAACCACCACTATGATGGGCGGCTTTACAGTAACAGCACCGGTAAGGATCAAAGTGGGTGAGGTAAATTTCTGGGATACCATTGATGGGGATGGGGACAATCCATTTGGAAATAATGATAAAAACAATGAAAATAACAGCAACAATAACAATATCAATAGTGGAAGCAACAGTAGCAGCAGTTCCAAAATTAAGTTGAACAGATCTTCTATGACCCTTTATAAAGGGAAAAATGCTGTGCTTAAGGCAAGTGGGGCCAAAGGGAAAATTACCTGGAAAAGTTCTAACAGCCGTGTGGCAGCAGTGAACCAGAAAGGAAAAGTCACTGCAAAAAAGAAAGGAACTGCAGTGATCACAGCGTCTTTTTCTAATGGGAAAAAGGCTGTCTGCAAGGTAAGAGTAAAAGAGATCCCTGCAAAGAGGATAAAACTGAATGTAAAGGATCTGCGGGCATATAAAGGTTACAAATTTACAGTAAAGACTACCCTTACACCGAAAAAAGCCACAGATACTATTACCTGGAAAAGTTCTAATCCAAAGGTTGCATCTGTCACATCCAAGGGTGTGATCCGGATGAAAAAGAATGGTAAGGCTACCATTACAGCAAGAACCAAAAGCGGCAAGAAAGCCACTGTGAAGGTTACAGTGTGGAGCAAGAAGAAAGTGTATAAGAAATAATAAATGGGGAAAGAAGGTGAAAGTATGGCAGGAATAAAGGACGTTGCAAAACTGGCGGGAGTTGGAGTTGGAACTGTATCCAGAATGATCAATGAAAGTGGATATGTTTCCATTGATACAAGAGCGAAGATAGAAGCTGCAATGAAAGAACTGAATTATACACCCAATGAGCTTGCCAGAAATCTTTACTATAAAAAAAGCGGCATCATTGCCGTACTGGTTCCGAATGTGCTGAATCCTTTTTTTGCCCAGTTTATTGACTGCGTAGAGGGAGAACTGCGCAGAGCCGGATTTAAAATCATGCTTTGCAGCACCATGAAGGATGTGAAGTCAGAAGCTGAATATCTGGATCTTTTGAACAGACATATTGTGGATGGGGTGATCGCAGGCATGTCTTCTTTGGATGAAAGTGAATATTCCAGAATCCAGAAGCCTGTCGTTGCCCTTGACCGTTATCTTGGAGAATATATCCCTGTTGTAACAGTAGATCATAAAGAAGGTGGAAGACTGGCAGCAGAAGTACTGCTTGCCAGTGGATGCAAGAAAATCCTTCATTTCAGAAGTACTGCTGAGAAAAAGTCCCTGTACCATGACCGTCACACAGAATTTCAGAAGATCATGGATGAATGTGGTGTGGAAACTTATTGCTATAATTTGGACTGGCGCCGACTTGATATTGAGTATTATCATCAGGTAGTGGAAGAAATATTTGAAAAAGGGATTGAATTTGATGGTGTATTTGGAGTAGATCGGCTGGCTATTGAATGCATGAATGGTCTGATCAGGCAGCATAAGAATATTCCTCAGGATGTAAAGATTGTGTCATATGATGGAACTTATATTACAGAGATCGTTGAGCCTAAGATCAGTACGATTGTCCAGCCCATTGACAAAATGGCTGAAGCATCTGTTCAGTGTATGTGTGAGCTGATCAGTGGGGAAAAAATCAAAAACCGTCAGATTATTTTAAAACCCACATTCCGGAAAGGGGGCACAACAGTTTAGAAAATTGAAAGTTTTGCACAAAAAACAGTCTGTTTTGTGCAAAATAAACACCTGAAATTAGATAGAATGAACGAAAAATGAAAAAAAATCACAAGTGTATTGACAAAAATAATAAAAAAAGTATAATAAATTTAAAGGAATTGGAAAACAGAAATTTTTTAATAGATGTGGAACGCGTTCCACACAAAAAAGGTTTTCCAATTTTTAACCCGTAAATTTAGATAACTCCGGAGAATATCTAAACGGTTCAGGTGATACGTAAACAAACGCATTCTAAATGACTAAACAAAATGATATTAATAACCACCAATATCACAGGTTGAAAACGTAAGGAGAAAAAAGATGAAAAAAAGAATTATTAATTCATTACTCGCTGCAACATTAACTGGAAGTATGATGGCTGGAATGGTTGTACCATGTTTTGCAGAGGATAAGGGAAATGGGGGCAGCATAACTGTTCTTGTTGAAAGTGGTTCACCGGCAGAAGCACTGGCCAACAATACGGCTGCGGATTTTGAAAAAGAGACAGGATGCAAGGTTGTGATTGACGCAGTTGCTTATACAGGTATGTACGATAAGCTTTCTACAGAAATCAAGGCAGGCCAGGCTGCACACGATGTTGCATGTATGGACTTTGTATGGCTGGCAGCATTTGCGGATGCAATCGAACCGATCACAGGAGCTGATACAAGTGATTTTCTTCCAACATTGGAAGAGAGCGGAACTATTGATGGCAACCTTCTCGGATATCCAATGTGGGTGAATTCAAAGATCCTTATCTACAGAAAAGATCTGATTCCGGAGGATAAAGTGCCGAAGACCTGGGATGAATATAAAGCACTTGCAGAAGAGTTGAAAACAGATGACATGTATGGAACAACCGTATTTGGAAGTGGTACTGATGCAGTTTGTTCATTCCTTGATTTTGCATGCCAGGCCGGTGCAGAAGGACTTGTATATGATAAAGACGGAAATGTAAATATTACTGACCAGGCATACGTAGATGCATTGAACTTCATGGTTGAAATGGCAAATGCAGATTATTCACCTACAGATTCTCTTGCTACAGCAGCAACAGAATCTCAGGAGTTATTTACAAACGGCAAGGTTGCCATGCAGCTGAACTGGAGCCATCAGTATCCGGCAGCAGTAGCAGCACTTGGAGCTGATAAGGTTGGATGTGCACCGATGATCGGTGGAAGTGCAGGCATTGGAGCAACAACAGGTCCTTGGTATGAGAGCGTGATGAAGAACTCTGAAAACAAAGACATGGCACTGAAATATGTAGAGTATATGTATGATCATAATGCTGATTACATGAATGAAACACTTAAGATCGCAGGACGTACTTCTGTATACGAAGAATCTGCCAAAGAGGCTGGAAATGAGCACACACAGGCAGTTCTGGATACACTGGGTGCAGCACAGACTCAGCCAAGACCAATGGTTACAACATGGTCACAGGTAGAAGAAGTTTTGGTAGGTGTTGTAGAATCCTGCCTGGGCGGTGCTGATGTGGAAGAAACTCTTGCAGCTGCAAAAGATGAGATCGAAGCAATCGGCAAGTAAGATCATATAGATCATATTGAGTGTATAATTGATCCAAGGGTGGTTTGACAAAAAAAGAGTTGAATCACCCTTGGTTTTGAGAAAGCGGGAAATAGTATGAGACTGATATCAAAGAAAACATTATTGCTGTTCTTTCTTCCGGGTGCGATTTTCATGGGTGCTTTTTTGATATATCCGATCATGAAAATGGTATTTGACAGCTTTTTTAAGGTTGGCATCACAGGGGACCGGGCATTTATAGGACTTGATAATTATATTAAAGCATTTACTGCCGGTGGATTTATGAAGCAGTTGAAAAATACACTGGTCTATATTCTGATAGCGGTATCTGTGGAAACAATTCTTGGATTTATTTTTGCATTACTGTTTGAACTCAACTATAAAGGAAGCAAGATCGTTCGGTCTTTTATGATGACTCCGCTTATGATTGCACCATTGGTTGCAGGTCTTATCTGGAAACTGATGATGAGTTCAAATTTCGGTATTGTCAATGAGATGTTGATGAGAATGGGAATCCTATCCAACGCCAGTGATATTCTGTGGCTGGCGGATTCCAGATGGTCTTTGATCGCATGTTGCATCGCAGATATATGGCTGACCACACCATTTATGATGCTGATGATTCTGGCTGGGCTTCAAGGTTTGGATGGCAGCATGGTCGAAGCGGCAAGAATGGATGGAGCCAATAAGCTGCAGGAGATTTTTTACATTAAAGTGCCGGGAATCAAGCCGGTTTTGCTCACTGCATTATCTGTGCGTATCATTGATGCAGCAAAGACATTTGATATTATCTGGGCAATGACAGAAGGCGGCCCCAACAGTTCCTCTGAGACGATCAGTATTGTTATTTATAAGACCCTTGTAAAATACAATAACACAGGATATGCCAGTGCGATGGCTGTTATCTTTATCATAGTTCTTGTGGTATTCACTTTAATATTCATGCAGAGTTTATGGAATCCAAAGAAAAAATAAAAACTGTTGAGAAGGTATTAAACAGTAATTATTAAGGATTTCAATAAGGAGAAGAAAATGAAAAAAGGTAAGAGTATCAAACTGAAAATAGCAATTGTTATTTCAATAATTGTTACACTATTCTGGTTGATTCCATATATTTATGTAATCTGCTGCTCATTTAAACCGGGATCAGAAGTGGTTGCAGTTCCACCGTCCTTTCTGCCTAAAGTATTTTCAACAGAGAGTTTTTCACAGCTTTTTTCCAGAATGGATGCAGCGAAATATTTGATCAACAGTCTGACTACAGCTGTAGGCAGTACACTGATCGCGGTAATTTTGGGATCTTTGGCTGCATATGCCATTCAAAGATCAGGAGCAAAGTTGTCTGTATGGCTGGTAGTTCTGATCTTGTGTCTGAAAATGATTCCAACTTCCAGTATTGCAGTTCCAATTTATGAAATCATCTGTAACCTGGGACTTTATGATACCAAGATTGCACTGATTATTGTCTATGCAGCTGTCAACATGCCTTTTGTTATGTGGACCATGCTTAGCTTTTACGAAGGAATACCATCAACTCTGGATGAAGCGGCATACGTGGATGGTGCAACCAGTCTTCAGACTTTCCGAAGGATTATTTTGCCAATCTGTACGCCTGGACTTGCAACTGCATTTATATTTACATTGTTTCTGGCATGGAATGATTTCCTGCTTTCATTGCTTCTGACAAGCATGAATGCCAAAACATTTACCGTAGGACTTGCAGGTTTCCTATCTGCATATAATCAGGATCTTGGACCAATGTGTGCCGGTGCTTTCCTGTTCAGTTTTCCGGTAATGATTTTGTCCATGTTTGCGCAAAGATACATTGTTCAGGGAATGACTGCCGGAGCTGTAAAAGGGTAATGACATGGAGAAAATAGTGACTAAATTATTAATGAACGAAAAAATTGCAAAAGCACAAAAAGAAATAGATGATAAAAAGAAGTATGTGGAAAATGGAAAAATGCGTCAGCATTACCATTTAATGCCTCAATGTGGATGGATGAATGATCCAAATGGACTGATTTATTTTAAAGGGCAGTATCACGTTTTTTATCAGACAAATCCATATAGCGGTTTCTGGGACAGTATGCACTGGGGACATGCTGTCAGCAAGGATCTTCTTCACTGGGAATACCTTCCTCTGGCATTGGCACCAAGTGAGGTATATGATGATTTTCAAAAGGGCGGATGCTTTTCAGGAAGTGCCATTGAACATGATGGGAAAATGTATCTGTTTTATACAGCTACAGCCAATCATGGACATGGAAATGTGCAGACCCAGTGTCTTGCCATAAGTGAGGATGGTATTCATTTTGAAAAATATACCGGAAATCCACTGATCACTGTTCCGGAGGGAATCGAACCGGACTCATTTCGGGATCCAAAGGTATGGAAGCATGAAGAAAAATATTATATGGTGATCGGAGGAAGCCGCAATCACAGAGGACTGGCTCTGATTTTTGAATCTGAAGATCTTTATCACTGGAATTACTTAAATGTACTGTCAGAAAGCCGTGGAGAATGGGGATTTATGTGGGAATGTCCGGATTTCTATCCATTAGGAGATAAGTACGTTCTCACATTTTCACCGATGGGATCAGGGGATCATACCTCTGTATATCTGGTAGGGGATTTTGATTATGAAACCGGCAGGTTTGATTCTCATGTAAGTGGGGAAATGGATTGGGGGTTTGACTATTATGCACCACAGTCCATTGTAACACCAGATGGAAGACGGCTGGTCATTTCCTGGGCAAATGAATGGGAATGGATGCCGCTTTTTAAGGATTGGGGACCTACCTATCAGGAGGGATGGTGTGGTTTCTTTAATCTGATTCGGGAAGTAAAACTTGGTAATGATGGTACATTGCAGTTTGTTCCAATAGAGGAAATGAAAAATATCCGTGAAGACGGGTTCTGTCAGGAAGAAATGCTGATAACAGAAGATCCGAAGCAGTTAAAAGCAGGAGACGGGATCAGCTTTGAGATGAAATTTGTGTTTGACCTTAAGAAAACAGATGCAGACAGTATAGAAATGAAATTTAGATGCGGTGACGGAAAAGAAACCTGCTGTATCTTTGATTTGAAAAATGGAGAATTGTCTGTGGACAGGCAGAATTCTGATGGATGGAGTATAGGTGTATCCAGAAGTGTGCTGTTGGTTAATGATAAAAGCGAACTGGATGTTCATATTTTTTCTGATCAGAGTTCTCTGGAAATTTTTACAGATCAGTATCGGAATAATCATTCAAACAATATTTTTGCAGGTGATCAGCAGGATCAGTTGAGTATTTCAGCTCATGGCGGAAAAGCAGTGATCAGAAATTATGAATCATATAAATTAAAAGACTGTTTCAGGAAAGAGTGACCGGAGGGATAAAAATGGCTGGTAAAAATTACTATGATGTGACAGACTGGCATGTTGGTAATCCGTATACGGATATTGGAGAAGTGATCAACAGCATCCTTGCAGATATTAAAAGCAGACAACAGGAAACGGATGTGAATGATGAGGGAAAACCAGGTGCGGTTATTTATATTCCTTCTGGGGATTATCACCTGAAAACTCAGGTAAAGATTGATATCAGTTATCTGAAGATCCAAGGCTCCGGACATGGATTTGTGTCGTCCAGTATCCGGTATAATGTACCACAGGAACAGTGGAAAGATCTTCATGATATTTGGCCTGGAGGCAGCAGGATCCTGGTGGATCTGAAGCCTGAGAAAAACGACGAAAGATCAGGAGCGGCATTTTTAGTAGAGCGTGAAGGAGATCCAAGAATCAGTTCTGTGGAATTTGAAAATTTCTGCATAGATGGGCTTCATTTTGTAGATGATGGGAATGGAGATCCTGAGAATACATATGTAAATGGAAAGACCGGGATTTATGTTGCCAGTGCACAGGATTCATTTAGAATCACAGGTATGGGAATCATATATCTGGAGCATGGCGTGACTCTTTACAATTCAGATGCACTGTCTGTACATGATAATTTTATCGCAGAATGTGGAAATTGTGTGGAACTTCGGGGTGCTGGACAGGCATCTAAGATCACAGACAATCTTATGGGTGCAGGATACAGAGGTCATTCAATTTATGCAGAAAATTTCGGAGGCTTACTGGTTGCTTCCAACAATATTTTCCCCAGGGGCAGAAGCATTGTTCATTTTAGAGGTGTGCTTAGATCCTCTGTAACAGCCAACAGGTTTCACTCTTTTTATCCGGGCATGCTGATTTTTGAAGATTGCAGGGAAAATCTGGTATCTTCTAATCATTTCCTGAGGGATCATGAGCCGTGGCCGCCTATGCAGGGATATGATAATGGGCTGAATGATGATTATGGCCTTATTCATATAGAGGGAAGCTGCAACTCTGTGATCAGCAATCATATTTCTGAAACCATAGAAATGCAATATTTAAAACCGGCAGGGATAAAGCCTGTGGTGATCCGCCTGGTTTCCGGAACAGAAAATTACGTTGCCTGCAATCATATTGTAGCGACTACACAAGCAGACAAAAAAGAAAAAGAAGGGGATTCTTCCTGCTTCGATGCACAGGTGGGGGCTTTGCTCAGCATGAATGAACTGGTAAGACTTTCTGTGGATGCTGTGCGCGTAGATGCAGCGTCTTCTGATAACATTATACTGGATACATGCAGGGAAAGCGAAGCAGCAATGGATTTTGACATCAATGTATTCAGAGGAATTCCGGGAAAATAAGAAACAAATTAAAAAATAAACAGATTAAACAGAAGGTTTGAAACTGAAAACGGTTGTCTGATTTCGCAAACAGGATTTGCGGGATCAAGGCAACCGTTTTTGTTTCTGTCATTTATCTGTCAATTTGGAGAAGTTGATTATCCTATCTTTTGGGTAGAATCGACGGAACATTAGTAGTATAATAAAGGGAATTAAAGCAGACGGATTTGATACCCGGGCTGTCACAAATACACATGAAGAAAAGAAGGGAAACCATGAAGAAGAAGTTTTTAGCAGGTATTTTAAGTTTTATGCTGGCAGTGCAGCCGGCTGCAATCTGCCAGGCTGAGGAAGTGGCCGGCAGTGAATTCACTGCAAGCGAGACAACTGACAGCGAAACTGCTGAGAGTGAAGCAGGCAGCAGTGAAGCGGATGAGAGCGAGCCAGAAGGAGATTCTTCTGCCACACCTGTAACAGGGGAAGACCAAACATCTGTTGAGGATGTTGAGAATCAGGATGAAGTTACTGACGCAGAGGAGGGTTACGATGTTTCCGGGGAAGATTCCCAGGAGGGAGATGTAGTTTTTGAAGATGTGGAGGAGGATGCGGATACAGATCTGTTTTCTTCCGGTGAGAACGAAGGCACCAAAAGCTATGATGCAGGAAATGGCATTACCGCCACACTTGTAAATGGAGTATTCACAGTCAGTGGCTCTGGAGCAATGAAGGATTTTGAGGATTCAAAGAGTGCCCCCTGGAAAGATGATGTAGGACAGATCAGTACGATTATTATCTCTCCGGGGATTACTCGTGTAGGCGATTACAGCTTTATAGAATGTGGCTCCCTGCGTGAGATATCTTTGCCTGAGGGGCTTGCATCCATTGGTGAAGCAGCTTTTTACAATGCATATAATCTTCATTCAGTAACACTGCCACAGTCTCTTCAGGTGATCGGTACAGCAGCTTTTGCAGACTGCATCAATCTGGAAACCTTGAATATGGGATCACAGGTTCGTGAAGTAGGAGAGTATGCTTTTCAGCAGACGTTGATTACTGCTTTTCATTTTCCAGCATCCCTGACTACGTATGATCCGCTGGCATTTTTCGGATCCAGTATCAGCCAGTATACAGCAGACAGTCAGAATCCGTCCTTTAAAGCAGAAAATGGTGTTCTTTTTACAAAGGATGGAAGCACATTACTGGATTATCCAACTGGGAAAAGAGATACTTCCTATGCGATTCCAAATGGAGTTGTAACGGTAGGAGGTTCGGCTTTTATCAAAAATACAGCCTTGCAGCAGGTATCTATTCCAGCTACTGTGACAACCATTGGAGACTGGGCATTTGCCAGATCTGGTCTTACATCTCTTACAATTCCGGATACTGTGACAACCATTGGATACGGCATTGCGCAAGAGTGCAGAAGCCTTGTGACAGCTTATGTGGGAAATGGGGTAGCTGTTCTTCCATACAGAACCTTTGAGCAGTGTACAAGTCTTACTACAGTAACTCTTGGAAGTAATATTAAGGAATTTGGCACAAGAATCTTTTTTAATTGTACAGCCCTTACTTCTGTAAATCTTCCAGAAGGACTGGAAAATATTGATGTAGCAGATTTCTGGGGATGTAAATCTCTTACATACCTTAAGGTTCCTTCTACTGTGAAAAAGATTGAAGCAGGAGCGTTTAGCGGATGTACCAATCTGAATGTGGATTATCCTTCTCACCTTACACAGATGGAAGATGGGTCTTACCTGACGGTGGAAACCTTATATTATTCAGGAAATTACCATTACGCTGATGCATATCGGGTGTTGGATATTGTAAATCAGGAACGTGGCAAAGAAGGTCTGGCACCTCTTGCCATGGATGAAAGCCTTTTGGAATCAGCCATGCTCCGTGCTGTAGAAACATGTCTTGATTTTTCACATACAAGACCAACAGGACAGGATTGTTTTACAGCCAATGCAAAGGCAAGCGGAGAAAATATTGCTGCAGGAAGTACATCTGCTACCGGAGCTATGAATCAGTGGATGAATTCCGCCGGACACAGGGCTAATATTATGTCATCCGGATATAAAACCATCGGTATTGGCTGCTTTGAACAGGGCGGTACAAAATTTTGGGTTCAGATGTTTGGCACAGAAGAAACGGCTGCTTTTTCAAAACCGGCAGATAAGAAGGTAAGGGTAGCAATTCCAATAGATCCACAAAATTACCAGAAAAGCTTTTATTTAGAGTGGGAAGACCGGGGCACTGCCAATATGTCTCAGGGACAGAAAAGGATTCTGTGTGCACGGATCGAAAATCCAGGGTGGGACTGGGTATATTCCAGACCGGATCCGGATTCTTTCACATGGACCAGCAGCAATCCGTCTGTGGCAAAGGTGGACAGTGAAGGAAATGTTACGGCTGTAGCGGAAGGAAAGACAGTGATCACTGTCAGTGGCGCCGGATTGTCCGGATCTGTGAATGTAGCAGTAAAAGGCAAGCTGGTTGTTGCAGCGAAAACCATTCGCCTGAACAGAAAAACACTGAGTCTTCTGAAGGGAAAAAAAGCAGTTCTGAAAGCGACTACAACACCGGCAAGAGCCAATGAAACTCCAAAGTGGAGAAGTTCCAATACCAAGGTGGCGGTTGTAAGCAAGACCGGAAAAGTAACAGCAAAAAGAAAAGGGAAGGCTGTTATAACGGCAACTCTTTCCAATGGGAAAAAGGCTTCTTGTACTGTGACGGTAAGGGAGATCCCAGCAAAGCGGATCCGGCTGAATCTGAAAAGCATTACTGCATATAAGGGATACCGTTTTACAGTAAAGGGCAGATTAACGCCAGGCAATTCTACAGACAGGATAACCTGGAGGAGCTCCAATACCAGAGTTGCAGCTGTTTCTTCCAAGGGCGTAGTAAGGTTGAAGGCCAATGGAAGGGCAACCATCACTGCCAGAACCACCAGCGGTAAGAAAGCTACCTTGAAGGTACGTGTGGGAAAACGTAAGAAAGTGGTAAAGAAATAAAATAGCAAACGAAAAAATAGAACAGTAAATTTCAGTTTTAAAAATATGTAAAATAAAACAGGTTCCGGGCTTTATCGTGAATGAGTGATAAGGTTCGGAACCTGTTTTGTTGTATCCGGTCGGCGAAATTTTGCGATTTTCATGGCACGCTCTTTGTTTTTGTGTTATAATAAATTCGAGTTATTGGGCTTAAAAACAGCTCAGGCCTGAGATGGTCTTTATTATAGAAAAACGGGAGGAACAACATGGGCGTAGAGAATACGGAATACGGAGCGGACCAGATCCAGATACTGGAAGGACTGGAAGCAGTACGCAAAAGACCCGGAATGTATATCGGAAGTACCTCCAGCAGAGGACTTCATCACCTGGTATATGAGATCGTAGACAACTCAGTGGATGAAGCGCTGGCAGGTGTGTGTACAGAAATCAATGTGACAATCAATCCTGACAATTCCATTACAGTAACAGATAATGGACGAGGCATTCCTGTAGGGATCAATCATAAAGCAGGACTCCCGGCAGTAGAAGTAGTATTTACAGTTCTTCATGCAGGAGGTAAATTTGGCGGTGGAGGATACAAGGTATCCGGAGGTCTTCATGGAGTTGGAGCATCTGTAGTCAATGCATTGTCAGAATGGCTGGAAGTATCTATTTACCATGAAGGTAAGATTTATCAGCAAAGATACGAGCGGGGCAAGACCATGTATTCTTTAAAAGTGACAGGAGACTGTGAAGAAGACCGTCATGGAACTACGGTCACATTCCTGCCGGATAAAGAGATCTTTGAAGAAACCGTTTATGATTACGATATATTGAAACAGCGGCTTCGGGAGATGGCTTTCCTTACAAAAGGACTGAAGATCGTTCTGAAGGATAACCGGGAAGGCATGGAAAGAGAAAAGATCTTCCACTACGAAGGCGGTATCCGTGAATTTGTAACTTATCTGAATAAAAGCAAAGAAGCTCTGTATCCGGAGATCATTTACTGTGAGGGAAACAAAGACGGTGTATACGTGGAAGTTGCTATGCAGCATAATGATTCCTATACAGAGAACAGCTATGCCTTTGTAAATAACATTAATACTCCTGAAGGCGGTACGCATATCGTAGGCTTCAGAAATGCCCTTACAAAGACTTTTAATGATTATGCAAGAAAGAATAAGCTTCTGAAAGACAGTGAGCCTAATTTAAGCGGAGATGATATCCGTGAGGGACTTACTGCTATTGTCAGTGTTAAGATCGAGAATCCTCAGTTCGAGGGACAGACCAAGCAGAAGCTGGGTAACAGTGAAGCCAGAGGCGCTGTAGACAGTGTTGTAAGCAAGCAACTGGAGATTTTCCTGGAGCAGAATCCTTCTGTGGCAAAGACAACCATAGAGAAGTCTGTGTTGGCACAGCGTGCAAGGGAAGCCGCAAGAAAGGCAAGGGATCTTACCAGACGTAAGTCCGCACTTGACAGCATGTCCTTGCCAGGCAAGCTGGCAGACTGTTCAGATAAAGACCCTAAGAATTGTGAGATTTATATTGTAGAGGGAGATTCCGCCGGTGGTTCTGCAAAAACTGCAAGAAACCGTGCCACACAGGCTATCCTGCCACTTCGAGGTAAGATCCTGAATGTTGAAAAGGCCCGCCTGGATAAGATTTATGCAAACAAAGAGATTAAGGCAATGATCACTGCTTTTGGAACAGGCATCCACGAGGATTTTGATATTTCAAAGCTTCGTTACCATAAGATCATCATTATGACTGATGCGGATGTGGATGGTGCACATATTGCTACACTGCTTCTTACTTTCCTGTATCGCTTCATGCCGGAACTGATCAAGCAGGGCTATGTTTACCTGGCTCAGCCGCCGCTTTATAAAATCGAGAAAAATAAAAAGATCTGGTATGCATATGATGATGACGAGCTGAACAATATTCTGACAGAGATCGGCCGTGATGGAAATAATAAGATCCAGAGATACAAAGGTCTTGGTGAGATGGACGCAGAACAGCTTTGGGAGACGACTATGGATCCGGAGAAGAGGATCTTGTTGCGAGTGACCATGGATGAGGCTGCCACATCTGAGATTGATCTGGTATTTACCACTTTGATGGGTGACAAGGTAGAGCCAAGACGTGAATTTATCGAAGAGAATGCAAGGTTTGTAAAAAATCTGGATATCTGATTCCAGCAGGGGAGAAAATGATTTATGGAAGATAATATTTTTGACAAAGTCCACGAAGTGGATTTGGAAAAAACGATGAAAGAATCTTACATTGAGTATGCTATGAGTGTTATTGCTTCAAGGGCACTGCCGGATGTAAGAGATGGATTGAAGCCAGTACAGCGTCGTGTACTGTATTCTATGATCGAACTGAACAACGGTCCGGATAAGCCGCATCGTAAGTGCGCACGTATCGTTGGTGATACAATGGGTAAATATCATCCCCATGGAGACAGCTCTATTTATGGGGCACTGGTGAATATGGCCCAAGACTGGTCTTTCAGGTATCCGCTTGTAGACGGCCATGGTAATTTTGGTTCTGTGGACGGTGACGGTGCAGCAGCTATGCGATATACAGAGGCTCGTTTAAGCAAGATTTCCATGGAGATGCTTGCAGACATTAATAAAGATACCGTTGATTTCCAACCAAACTTTGATGAGACAGAGCGGGAGCCGGTGGTACTTCCATCCAGATTTCCCAATCTTCTTGTGAATGGTACTTCCGGTATTGCAGTTGGTATGGCTACCAATATTCCGCCTCATAATCTGCGTGAGATTATTGGTGCTGTTGTAAAAATTATTGATAATATTGTGGAAGAACAGCGCGATACGACTATAGAAGAGCTTCTTGAGATCGTAAAAGGTCCGGATTTCCCTACAGGAGCTACCATTCTGGGCAAAAGAGGGATCGAGGAGGCATATCGTACAGGACGCGGCAAGATCCGTGTTCGCGCAGTGACTAATATAGAGACACTGCCTAATGGCAAATCCAGGATCGTTGTTACTGAGCTTCCGTATCTGGTAAATAAAGCAAGACTGGTGGAGAAGATCGCAGAGCTTGTAAGAGATAAGAAGATTGATGGGATCACAGACTTGAATGACCATTCCAGCCGGGAGGGTATGAGGATCTGTATTGATCTGCGTAAAGATGCTAATGCCAATGTTGTGCTGAATCAGCTGTATAAGCATACACAGCTGCAGGATACTTTTGGCGTGATCATGCTTTGCGTAGTGCCCAGAGGTGGCAGTCTTGAGCCTAAGGTGCTGAATCTGAAACAGCTTCTTGAGGCTTATCTGGCACATCAGGAGGATGTTGTTACCAGAAGGACAAAGTATGATCTGAATAAGGCACAGGAACGTGCACATATATTAGAAGGTCTTTTAAAAGCCCTGGATAATATTGATGAAGTGATCAGGATCATTCGTGGTGCACGAAACGTTCAGATTGCAAAGCAGGAATTAATCGACAGGTTTGAACTTACCGATGTGCAGGCTCAGGCTATTGTTGATATGCGTCTTCGTGCTCTTACAGGCTTGGAAAGAGAGAAACTTGAGGCAGAGTATGCGGAACTGGAAGAAAAGATCCGAAGATTTCAGGCTATCCTTGCTGACAGAAATCTTTTGCTCCGTGTTGTACGTGAAGAAATCCTTCTGATTTCTGATAAATATGGTGATGAGAGAAGGACTGCTATTGGGTACGATGTATATGATATTTCTACAGAGGATCTGATTCCTAAAGAAAATACAGTGATCACAATGACAAAGCTTGGATATATTAAACGTATGACCGTAGATAACTTCCGCAGCCAGAATAGAGGCGGCAGAGGCATTAAAGGCATGCAGACATTGGAAGATGATTATATCGAAGAACTTCTGATGACCACAACCCATCATTACCTGATGTTCTTTACCAATACTGGTCGTGTGTACAGACTGAAAGTCTATGAGATACCGGAGGCCAGCCGCACAGCGAGAGGCACAGCAATCGTAAATCTTTTACAGCTGATGCCTGGAGAACGAATCACGGCAGTAATACCGATCAGTAAGTTTGAAGAAGGTCATTACCTGATGATGGCTACCAGAAAGGGTCTTGTTAAGAAGACGCCGATCACTGAATACGTGAATGTGCGTAAGACAGGTCTTGCTGCCATTGTACTTAGAGATGATGACGAATTGATTGAAGTGAAAGCTACAGACAATAAGAAGAATATTTTCCTTGTGACAAAAGATGGTATGTGTATCCGCTTTAAAGAATCTGATGTAAGGAGTACAGGCCGTGTATCTATGGGCGTGAGAGGTATGAATCTTGCAGATGGAGATGAAGTGGTTTCCATGCAGCTGAATACTCAGGGATATTATCTTCTGGTTGTTTCTGAAAATGGTATGGGTAAACGTACTTCTATTTCTGAATTCAGCTGCCAGAACAGAGGCGGTAAAGGCGTGAAATGCTACAAGATCACCGAAAAGACTGGTAATGTGATTGGAGCAAAAGCCGTAAATGAAGAAAATGAGATCATGATGATTACAACAGAAGGGGTGATCATCCGCTTGCAGTGCGCTGATATTTCAATTCTTGGAAGGATTACTTCCGGAGTGAAGCTGATCAATCTTAAAGAGGGCGTTACTGTAGCAAGCGTAGCAAAGGTGCGGGAAAAGGAAGAAGAAGCTTCGGAAGACAAACTGGCAGAAGATCCGGTAGAAAGTGCAGAAGAGGAAATGATTTCCAAAGAAGTACAACCGGATTCAGGTACTGAAGGGGAATGAGAATAGTCATGAAAAAGGGATTGCGTCTTACGGCTGCATGTATTGCGATGCTTTTTATCCTGACAATGACCGGGTGCGGCGTGAATCATAAGTCACCGGAAGGGGTAGTGGAGGCATTGATCAAAGAATATGTGGCTGGCAGTGAAAAGAAAGTGAAAAGCTGTTATGTGCAGCAGGACAAAGAGGACGATGTGCTTCAAAAAGAAATCACTGCAACCCTGAAGTATTTTCAGGTTCATGAGGCAAGCGAGGTAAATATCAAAGAATGTGAGACGCTTGCGGAAAAAGAAGATTATGTATATGTGTATGTGATCTATAATCTGGTTCTTAAGGATAAACAGGAATATCCCTGTATCAGCACCTATATGGTTCAGAAAGATGGACGAAAGTATTATGTACTTCCTCCTTCCATGGTCACAACAGATATGAGCAAGGAAGCAGCGGCAGATTATGCCAAATTTATGACCACAGATTCCTATAAAAATTATACAAAGGAATATGATGCATTTATTATGAAGAATCCGGGATATGAGGAGCTCATTGCCGGGAAGCTTTAAGCAACTGCAGATTAGGGCTGCCGCAAAAAGATAACATGCGGCGGCCTCTTTTAAAATGATTCGGAAAAATAAATCATATCAAATGATTTATATTAGATGATTTGTATAAAATGATTCATAAAATGAAAAGAGGTTCAAATGAAAAGAATAATCGTTATGGTATTGAGAAATCTGTATAGAATTCCCTATTTGTGGATAAAGCTGTGCTGGTACGCTTCGCATGTGGATAAGTATACAGAAGAACAAAGATATGCACTTCTGAAAAAGATAGATCATGCGGCTAATACAGGTGGTAATTTGAATGTGCAGGGCTATGGAGTTGAGAATATTCCGAAAGAAAATGGTTTTATGTTCTATCCCAACCATCAGGGATTATATGATGTACTGGCGATTATGGAATGCTGTCCTGTGCCTTTTTCTGTAGTAGCCAAAAAAGAAGTGTTTCAGGTACCTTTTCTAAAGCAGGTATTTACATGCATGAAGGCATTTATGATCGACAGAGAAGATATTAAACAGTCTATGCAAGTGATCATCAATGTGACAAAAGAAGTTAAAAATGGAAGAAATTATCTGATCTTTGCAGAAGGTACAAGAAATAAAGACAAAAACAATCCTCATGAGTTTAAGGGGGGCAGCTTTAAAGCCGCTATGCGTGCAAAATGCCCTATTGTGCCAGTAGCACTGATTGATTCATATAAATCCTTTGATACAGGATCTGCAAAACCATTGACTGTACAAGTGCATTTTCTGGAGCCAATCCCATATGAGGAGTACAAAGATATGAAATCTACGGAGATTGCCGAGGAAGTGCGCAGCCGCATTACAGATACGATAAAAAAATATGAAAATAATTAAAATTAATTAGAAAAAGCCATTGACAATATAGAGGTTCTTAAGTATAATAACTAATGCGCTTTGAAAAAAGCAGCACTCCAATTGAATAAGAGATTATGATTTCGGAGTCCGGAGAAGTACTCAAGAGGCCGAAGAGGTGCCCCTGCTAAGGGTATAGGTCGTTTACGCGGCGCGAGGGTTCAAATCCCTCCTTCTCCGTTATTTTTTACTTTTGAATCAACTTTAAAGTAAAAAATAAAATAAAAAACCTGTTGACAAACTGACTTATCTATGATAAAGTAGTCAAGTCGCCAACACGGATGACAAAACTTCATCTTCAAGAAAGTTTGAAAAACTTCAAAAAAAGTTCTTGACAAACAAAAGAAGATGTGGTAAAGTAAATAAGCTGTCGAGAGACAGTAAAAAGCAATGAACATTGATAACTAAACAGTGAAACACATACGATTCTCGAAAATTCTTTTACACTACGATCACTTGACGAAG
>NZ_JBFKZO010000024.1:0-54956 GCF_040929965.1 Blautia sp. 1033sp1_1033st1_G9_1033SCRN_220408
TACAGCGAAAGAACAGCATGGATTTCGATATACACAGTATGTAGGAAAAGCACGGATGGAAATGAAAGCCGGGCTTACTTTTGCATGCATGAATTTGAAAAAATGGCAAAGATTCTGGAAAAACGAGGTTGGAACACAGCCAGATTTTTGTTGATTTTGAAGAAAATAAAAAGAAAAGAAGTTTTAAAAGAAAAATGGTGCTGGGCATAACACCCAACACCAAGTTTGTCTACAGTCTGTAAGCCCGTAAGGGCTTAGTAAGTAAATGATGTTGCGATTGGCGAACCTATTCGATGAGTCTTTAGACTCCAGTGCCGGTAACAGACCCTTATAGGGTCAAAGCAAACCACCGGCTAAGCCCAACATCATAAACTTAAGGAAAAAATGGAAAGGAATCTGTTCGCAGGTTCCTTTCATTGTGTTAAAATATAGGCAGGGGTGTATATGATTAAATCTTATAAAACAAGATTTTAAAAGTTTTCTGCATTATTATATGATCCGGAAATTGCAAAATATGCGAGACAGAATGGAAACCATGCTTTTTCGAGAAAGCGAAAAATGCCCCTAAAAGACATGTTGCTATGCTGTCTTTCAAAAAAGGAGACTTGTCTATGCAGTTATCT
Organism: Blautia sp. 1033sp1_1033st1_G9_1033SCRN_220408; assembly: GCF_040929965.1. Lineage (NCBI taxonomy): Bacteria > Bacillati > Bacillota > Clostridia > Lachnospirales > Lachnospiraceae > Blautia > Blautia sp. 1033sp1_1033st1_G9_1033SCRN_220408. The sequence goes on from NZ_JBFKZO010000024.1 coordinate 624, forward strand.
GTCCAGGGATATCTACAACAGAGAAAACGTCTAAATCCGGAAATTTTTCCCTATCTGAACTGTAAATATCTTATGGATTTTTATCGTTCTGACGAACCCAGACTGTGGAAAGGATATTTGCTAATCGCGATTGACGGGAGCAAGGCGAAAGTTCCAAACTCAAAGGATAACAGGGAAGCATTTGGAAACAGCGGCAACCAGCATTCCGGGAAAGGGCAGGTACGGGCACTGGTAAGCGGAATGTATGATGTTTTGAATCATTTTTACCTGGATATTGAAATTGAACATATTTGCATCAGTGAAAACGAACTGGCAAAAAGAAACTTAAAACAATTAAAAAAAATTGGAATCAGGAAGCCGGTTGTCGCAGTTTTTGACCGCGGTTATCCTTCCTTAGAGTTTATTGACTTTCTGGAAACAAGACATAAAAATCACCCTTTTTATCATCCACCGTTGGATCTCAATTTTGGAAAGAAGATGACTATCTTAAATCCCTTTCCCCACTGGGATGTTGCTTCCAGGTAAAGGTTTAAATCATCAGCCATCTTCTTAACCAGATAAAGCCCCATACCAGTAGCCTTCTTTCTGCTGTCAGTAGAATCCCCGGTAAAGCCCTTTTGAAAAATATACGGCAGATCATATTTTTTTACACCGATGCCGTTATCCTCAACTGAAAGGACATCTGCGGTCTCTGAATGTATCATAGAGATCGTTAGCATGGGACTATCGCTGCTATATTTTATGGCGTTGCTCACGATCTGTCCCAACATAAACTGAAGCCCTCTACGGTCTGTATAGACTGTTTCAGATTGCAGTTTATTGAGAATTACAAACTGTTTTTCTTCCAGAAGTGGAGCATAGTCCTCCAGAACTTCCCCCAAGCAGTCATTCAAATTGATATCCTCAAACTGATAATCCTTTGTACTGCTCTTTAACCGGGCATAGTATAACATTCGAGTGACATCCTCCTGAAGCTGACTGCGGACATAATCCAGCTTTGCTTGCAGGGGAGGAGATATTTCGTCGCTCCGATTATCCAGGAGCATGGTCAACAACGATAGGGGCGTTTTCGCTTCATGTGCCCAGCTCTCCACATATTCTTCATAGTCCTGTAGGGCATCTGCCATACTGTTACTCTCAGTTTTGTGTTCCTGTAAAACTGATGCCAGAAGCCGGATAGATTCTCCTTCTTCCCGGCTGATGGCACTGAGCAGCCGTTCCTCGTTGTAGATGGTAGGATCGCTGAGAAAATCCCGGAACAGCTCCCGGCGGGTGGTCTCCCGCTTATTTAGTACAAACAGAATCGCTGAAAACAAAAGGAGGCTTGTCAGAACTACTAACTCAATCAAGGTTTGAAATGCCCGAATGTCAGAAATCCAAAGAATGATAGCACAAAAGCAATCCACGCCCAGCAGCAACAGCAGCCAGGGGTAGTACCGTTCTATCATGCGCCAAAATCGTTTCATGGAGATACCTCCGCTTCCAAACGATAGCCCATCCCACGAACAGCAACGATTTGTTGCTTCATCTCAAGAGCGGACATTGTTTTTTTCAGCCGGGTCAGGTTAACCTGCAAGGCATTTTCTTCTATATATTCCGTGGTTCCCCATAGTGCCATGCAAAGCTGCTCCGTCGTGACCAGAGCATCACCGCCGGACAGAAGAGCAACCAACAGTTTTCCCTGATTTTTGGGAAGCACTACAGAGGTATTATGAATATAAAGCGTGTAGGTCTGCTGGTCTAACAGAAAATCTGGCCCCTCTATGAGATTGGTACGGCCTTCATACCTTTTGAGAATATTGGATACCCTGGCAAGTAGTCGGTCTTTTCTGCACGGCTTCGTCAAATATTCATCGGCACCCAACTGGAACGCTTGCAGTTCATCCTTTACCTGATCTCTGGAAGTCAGTACCAGGACGGGGATAGCGGTTTTATTCTTTAGTTCCTGGCAGATTTGAAAGCCACTGATCTCCGGCAAGTTCAAGTCTAAGATCACAAGGTCAGGGCGGAGGACTGCCAAGAGCCGAGCGGCATCTTCAAACTCGGTAATTGCCTCCACAAGATAGCCGTTCTTTTGGAGCATATCGCAGAGTTCTTCCTGCATATAGACTTCATCTTCCACAACAGCAATTCTTTTCACGACAGCACTCCCTTCCAAATTATTCTTCTCTCTGCGGCTGCATCAGTGTCAGCAAATATCGATCACTGGAGCGCTTGACCACTCTCATATAAATATATTCTATCATGCAAAGCAATAAAATCATAGCAGCAGATACAAGCAGCATTTCAGACACTGTTCCACGGGTTCGGGACGAGAGTATCCCTGTAAATAACGCCCTGACTCCAAACAGACTGCTGACAGCCGCAACCAATACAGGAAGTCCCATAAACCAGGTAATTTGCTTTCCAGCAGACTGGCAAAGGGTTTCGTAAGTAGCTCCCAGGCGGATCAGGGTCTGGTATCTGCGCCCGGTTTTCTGCTGACTCATCAGGAACTGAACACCCACGATGGTGTTGGCAACTACCAGGAAAACAATCGCAAGATAGAGGGTAATATAACTGGATGCTATGGTGTAGAAAAGCTGACGACCCACATTCTGAAGATAGCTTTCATATTCAATGCCAGTTTTGTACAGCGTCTCATTCAAATCCAAATATGTATTCATAAGGTTATTTCCATCCAGAGCCTGCTCACTGAGCACCGCATTGACATAGGTATCATACATTCCCTGGCTATAATATAGGAATGCCTCATCCGGAAGAATCAATGCAAAGGACAAGGTTATAGAACGGTCTGTGACCAAATTCACAGACTGAACCTCTCCTGTAAGATGAATCGGACTACCATCCAGTTCCACCTTGGGATGCCCGGCCAATACTTGGTTCAGCATTGCGGTACGGCTTACCGTAGTAAACTCTGTATCAATATAGACAGCGGCCTCCTTTTCACCTAATTGGAGAGCCGGATTGCCGGACAATTCCAACAAACGATTATAGTCCGATAAACAAATCAAATATGGGTATGTGGCATAACCAAGATTGTTCAAAAGGACATCCCGGTCTTCCGACTGGGACAGGCTCCTAAGAGAGTCCATAACAGCGTCCATACTGTAGGCATTATCATAATCTTCTGTGGTGCGAATACTCCCAACCTTCATTTCAAAAAGCTCTGAAAATTGATTTTCCAAACCGTTTTCTTTCAGGGCTGCCTTTATATTCGGAAGAACCTGCGATGAATCTTCTGCAGTATGATCTTCAAAAGTATAATCAATTACATGGCCAGAAGACAGGCTATTCGTTCCTACAATTCCTACGCCCGCACCAAAACAACACAGCGCCGCCAGAATCAGCAGGGAGCTGATGGCCATGGAGTTTGACTGATGAATGACATTCTCCTGAATCTGCCGGAAGGTAAATACATGAAGCTGCTTATTTCCTTTTCCTTTCTTAACAATCAAAGCAATCAGCGCACGCATCCCATAGAAAAGCAGCATCGTACCAACTATGCCCAACAGCATAGTCAGTCCCATCATACTTACCTTTGTCCATGCAATTCCCTGAATTGCCATGTAGTAAGCCGCTGCCAACATCACACTTCCACATATAGCAGCCAGTCCATAGATAACAGATGGCATTTGCTTCTTGGTGCGGTTCGTTGGCTGGGATAGCAAAGTACCGATGTCTTGGCGGCTGATTCGTCCACTCAAAATCAGAAGTGCCGTCAGCTTAATTGCCAGAAATCCTGCCAGCGTCCATTCAATCGCAGACCAGGATAAAGAAAACTGATGACCGATGATCCCCATGCCTACCAGCTTGGCAGTGACAAGACTGACAATTTCTGAAAGCACCACAGCCACAGGTAAGCCTATGAGCATGGCAAGAATACTGGTCAGGCAATCTTCCGCCAGAAGCATACCAAACAGTTTACTTCTACGCATCCCCAACATTAGATAAACACCAAACTCATGCCGTCTGCGCTCGAACTGATACTTGCAGGCGAAATAGATTAAAAAGAACAGAATACCGAGGGTCATTCCATAAAACGCAGGAATCAGAAGCAGGAGTTTGTCAACTGCGTCACTCTCCATTTTCTGCAAAAAGAGCATCACATCTTGAGTGGAGATGGATAGGATCATGTAAAAGGCAACAATAGAAATCACCAGGGAGCTGAAAAACAGACCGTTTTCCTTTCGGCTGCGGCGGCTGTTCCGAAGAATGAGATTAGAGAACATTTGCACTGCCCCCTCCCAGTTGCGCCATCACCTTCAGGATGCGCCTGTAGAACTCCTGCTGGCTTTCGTCTCCACGTCGCAGCTCATGAAAGATCACGCCATCCTGGATGAACAAGATGCGCTTACAGAAGCTGGCGGCATTGGAATCATGGGTTACCATCAGGATCGTAGCTTGTTCGTCACGATTCAGGCCGGACAGCTTCTCCATAAGACTTCTTGCGTTCTTAGAATCTAGAGCACCCGTCGGTTCATCGGCAAGGATCATTTGGGGATGCAAGATCAGAGCCCTTGCTGCCGCAACACGCTGCCGCTGGCCGCCGGACATCTTGGACGGAAACTTATCCAGAACATCAGTGATTTCCAGATAGTCAGCCAACTGCTTCAGCCGTTGGCTGCTTTCTGCTTCGGATACCCCATGCAAGGAAGTCGGAAGCAGGATGTTTTCCCTGCCAGTCAGGTTGTCCAGCAATTCAAAGTTCTGGAATAGATAACCAACTTTTTTGCCACGGTACTCTGCAAGAGCCTTTCCCTTGAGCGATTGCAGAGTATCGCCCTCCACCTGAATGCTTCCGCCTGTGGGCTGAATCACAGTTGCAATACAGTTGAGAAGCGTGGATTTACCGGAACCACTGCTTCCCATAATACCGAGAAATTCTCCCGACATGACCTGAAAAGTGATTCCGTTCAGGGCTCTCGTCTGGTTTGGCAAAGTCCCATAGACTTTGGTAAGATTTTCAATATTCAAAATTGGTTTCATGTGAATACCTCCCATCCATTTCTGGGTAAATGATAGCACAGAAACACAATAAATAACACTTACAGTCGCTGTAAGGATTCTGTTTCTGTTTTCAGAACAAGAATGACGCATCAAGCGGAATAAGTATATGTTTTGTATGAGCGTCGGGTGGCAATGAAAAAAATATGCCGGACTGCATGGATAGCACCCTCGGCAAGATCATAGTCCATCAGCTTTTGGAGGATTTTCTCCCGGCAGGACTGTTTTATATCTATAAATCGGTCGTGTCGTACAGATTGCCGCCATCCACGCTGAGAAAGTCTTTGATGCGCTTATTAAGCTGCGGCTCGTAGTGGTGCATTGAATCCTCGGCTATTGGTGGAAAAACGGAAAAGGGGATGTGAATGGATTTCTGCAAGCCGTCGGCGTGATCTGGTTACATGAAGATGGATGCTTTTGCAGAAAAATGCCGGAAATATAGATTCTTGATCAGAAGGAGTGCGTGGGATCCTGATGAACTGTGATCATCGGATTGTACTTTATTAAGAGCATGCATAGAATGGATTGACAGAAACGGAATATTCATATATCCTGAGTGTGTTAAATGAATAACAATCATTAAAGTATGTACGCGGAAAACAGAGGGATAGAATAAGAAAGAAAGAGGTACAAAAATGAAAGATTTTGCACAATGGGATGGGTTCAGCGGAAGCCGCTGGAAAGAAAAGATCAATGTTCGTGATTTTATCCGTCACAATTATACCCCGTATGATGGAGATGATTCCTTTCTGGAAGGTCCTACAGAAGCTACTGATAAATTATGGGAGAAACTGCAGGAACTTCAGAAAGCAGAGCGTGCCAATAATGGTGTGCTTGACATGGAAACAAAGGTTGTTACAGGACTTACTGCATATGGACCTGGGTACATTGATGAAAGCCTGAAAGATCTTGAAAAGGTAGTAGGACTTCAGACAGACAAGCCTCTGAAGCGTGCATTTATGCCTTATGGCGGAATCAAGATGGCTGAAAAGGCCTGTGAGATGTATGGATATAAGGTTGATCCGCAGATCCATGATATGTTTACAAAATATGAGTTTAAGACACATAATCAGGGTGTGTTTGATATTTACACTCCTGAAATGAAAATGGCCCGCCATAATAAGATCCTTACCGGACTTCCGGATACTTATGGACGCGGACGTATTGTAGGCGATTACAGACGTGTAGCTCTGTACGGAATTGATGCCCTGATTGCAGGGAAAGAGAAAGATTTTGCAGACAGCAACCGTCAGGGAATGCGCCGTTATGATTTCCAGCTGCGTGAGGAGATCGCAGACCAGATTCGCGCCCTGAAGGGAATGAAGGAGATGGCGAAGATCTATGGCTATGATATTTCACAGCCGGCAGCGAATGCACATGAGGCATTCCAGTGGCTGTACTTCGGATATCTGGCAGCCATCAAGACACAGAACGGTGCTGCAATGAGTGTTGGACGTATTTCCACATTCCTTGATATTTATATTGAAAGAGATCTTAAGAAAGGCATCCTGACTGAGAAAGAAGCACAGGAACTGGTTGACCATATGGTTATGAAATTCCGTATGGTGAAATTTGCAAGAATCGAGTCTTACAATCAGCTGTTTTCAGGAGATCCTGTTTGGGCAACTCTGGAAGTAGCAGGTATGGGAGTAGACGGACGCCATATGGTAACTAAGAACGATTACCGTTTCCTGCATACACTTGAGGATATGGGACCGGCTCCGGAGCCTAACCTGACAGTGCTTTATTCTTCCAAGCTGCCTGAGAACTTTAAGAAATATGCTGCAAATATTTCTGTTACAACAAGTTCTATCCAGTACGAGAATGATGACGTAATGCGTCCGGTATGGGGTGATGATTATTCAATCTGCTGCTGTGTATCTGCAACAGAAACTGGTAAGGAAATGCAGTTCTTCGGAGCTCGTGCAAACCTGGCAAAATGTTTGCTGTATGCCATCAACGGTGGTGTGGATGAGAAGACAAAGATGCAGGTAGGACCAGAATATAAGCCCATCACATCCGAGTACCTGGATTATGATGAGGTCATTGCAAAGTATGACCAGATGATGGACTGGCTGGCACATCTGTATGTAGGAACTCTGAATATGATCCACTACATGCATGATAAATATTACTATGAAGCCGCTGAGATGGCGCTGATCGATACAAAGGTGGACCGTTCTTTTGCAACCGGTATTGCAGGATTCTCCCATGTGGTTGATTCTTTGTCAGCCATTAAATATGCAAAGGTAAAAGCGATTCGTGATGAAGACGGTATCACTACAGATTTCCTGGTTGAGGGAGAGTTCCCACGTTATGGAAATGATGACGATCGTGCGGATGAGATTGCAAGAAACCTGCTTTCCACATTTATGGACAAGCTGAAACATATCCATACCTATCGTGATTCCAAGCCAACCACTTCCATTCTTACCATCACTTCCAATGTGGTTTATGGTAAGGCTACCGGTTCCCTTCCGGATGGAAGAAAAGCAGGCGAGCCACTGGCACCTGGTGCAAACCCGTCTTATGGCGCAGAGCAGAACGGACTTCTTGCTTCTTTGAACTCCGTTGCAAAACTGGAGTATGAGGATGCATTGGATGGAATTTCTAATACACAGACGATTAATCCAGATGCACTTGGACATACTGACAGTGAGCGTACAGATAACCTGGTTCATGTATTGGACGGTTACTTTGATCAGGGTGCACATCATCTGAACGTAAATGTATTTGGAAAAGAAAAACTGATCGATGCTATGGAGCATCCGGAAAAAGAAGAGTATGCAAACTTTACGATCCGTGTTTCCGGTTATGCTGTGAAGTTCATTGATCTGACAAGAGAGCAGCAGCTGGATGTGATTGCCAGAACCTGCCATGAGGTTATGTAATTACAAAGTGCTGTAATTGAAAAAACACGTAATATAAGTCCCGGGCAATGTTTGGTTGCCCGGGATACTGTTAAGTAAAGGAAAAATAATATGTTAAAAGGCTATGTTCATTCTTTGGAAAGTTTTGGATCCGTAGATGGCCCGGGAGTAAGGTATGTGATCTTTCTTTCAGGATGTGCCATGCGCTGTCAGTTCTGTCACAATCCGGATACCTGGAATATGAAGGATGGAAAAGAATATACAGCGGATCAGCTTTTGAAAATTGCATTGCGTTATAAATCTTACTGGGGCGAAAAAGGCGGTATCACGGTAAGTGGAGGGGAACCTCTTTTACAGATGGAGTTCCTTACGGAACTTTTCAAAAAAGCGAAGGAAGCAGGCATTCATACGACTCTGGATACCAGCGGCAATCCATATACTGCAAAAGAACCCTGGCATGCACAGTGGCTGGAACTGATGAAGTATACCGATCTTGTACTTCTGGATATTAAGCAGATTGATGAACAGGAGCACAGGAAGCTTACCGGACAGACAGGAGAGAATATTCTGGCAATGGCCAGGGAGCTTTCCGATATGGAAAAGCCTGTATGGATCCGCCATGTGCTGGTACCTGGCGGAAGTGATAAGGATGAGTATCTTTACCGGCTTGCAGATTTTATCCACACACTGAAAAATGTGCAGCGTGTGGAGGTCCTTCCATATCATACATTAGGCACTTTTAAATGGGAAAAGCTGGGCATCCCCTATCCTTTAGAGGGAGTAAAGCCTCCTACACAGGAAAGGATCGACAATGCCAGAAAGATCCTGGGTGCTATATAAAAGGTCAAATAAAGAAAAAACGGAAACAACAGGCATGAGCCTTTAAGGGCTGACAGTTTGACCATGCTGCTGTTCATGGGAAATAGATGCTTCTCAAAAAACAATAGACATTTATGCTAAAATAAAGTATAATGTTGCAAGATTGTTTTAGCATTAATGAACAAAAAGTGAGGTGTATCCATGAACGATCAAGTTAAAATGACGCATGACCGCCAGAGAGGAAGTTTTTCCGGAAGGATAGGTTATGTGCTTGCAGTAGCTGGGTCTGCGGTAGGATTGGGCAATATCTGGCGTTTTCCATATCTGGCGGCAAAATATGGCGGAGGGATCTTTCTGCTGATCTATATTCTTCTTACGGCTACCTTTGGTTATGTACTGATCATGTCAGAGACTTCTATTGGAAGGATGACCAGGAAAAGCCCGGTTGGTGCTTTTGAAGCCTTTGGGAAAGGGAAAGCAAATAAAGTAGGCGGCTGGCTGAATGCAGTGATTCCTATGCTGATCGTGCCTTATTACAGCACCATTGGCGGATGGGTAATGAAGTATCTTGTGGAGTACATCCGCGGAGATGTACAGGTACTTGCACAAGATGGGTATTTTGGTGATTTCATTTCTGATTCATGGCAGGCAGAGTTCTGGTTTATTATTTTTGCAATTCTGATTTTTGCCATTATTCTCGGTGGTGTTGAGAATGGCGTGGAACGTATGTCCAAGATCATGATGCCGGTTCTGGTTGTACTGGCAGTAGTCGTTACTGTTTATTCTGTGACCAGACCTGGAGCATTGGAAGGAGTGAAGTATTTCCTTATTCCTGATTTTAGCCATTTTTCATGGATGACTGTTGTGGCTGCTATGGGACAGATGTTTTATTCCCTGTCTATTGCAATGGGTATCCTGTACACATATGGTTCCTATACACGTAAAGAAATGGATCTTGAAAAATCCACCACCCAGGTGGAAATTTTTGATACTGCCATTGCTATCCTGGCAGGACTTATGATCATTCCGGCAGTATTTGCATTTTCCGGCGGAGATGCAAGTAATCTACAGGCAGGACCGTCCCTGATGTTTATCACATTGCCAAAGGTTTTTGCCAGCATGGGTATTGGCACAGTTGCAGGTATCCTGTTTTTTGTATTGGTGCTTCTGGCTGCGCTTACCAGTGCCGTTTCCCTGATGGAGACAAGCGTTTCCACATTTATGGATGAACTTCACTGGAGCCGCAGGAAAAGCTGTTTTTTGATGGCTGTGATCATGCTGGTACTTGGTACTGCTTCCTCTATGGGATACGGACTTTTGGATTTCATAAAGATTTTTGGAATGAGCTTCCTTGATTTCTTTGACTTTATGACCAATTCTGTAATGATGCCTCTGGCAGCACTGGCTACATGTATTCTTGTAACAAAGGTGATCGGTTTTGATAAGATCATTAAGGAGATTGAAAGCTCTTCCGCATTTAAAAGAAAGAAGCTTTATGTTTTCTGCATTAAATACCTTGCACCGGTATGCCTGATCATCATTTTGTTAAGCTCCATTGCAAATGTATTAGGAATTATTTCCATGTAATGATACAGGTAAGGATTGTGAGCATGTAAAGCATGAATCCATTGATTATTTCAGGAAGAAATGAATCAGTTTATTATTCAGTTTTTTATATGGCTGGTATCTCATTGGCAGATCCAGCCATGTTTTTTTATCTACAATGCTTTTGAAATGGGAGAAGGTACAAAAGCCTTCTTTGCCGTGATAACCACCCATACCGCTTTCCCCAAAGCCTCCGAAAGACATTTCGCTGGTTGCCAAATGGATGATGGTATCGTTAATACATCCGCCGCCAAAGCCGCAGCTGGCAGTGATCTTTTTTGCGGCTGCTTTGTTCTTTGTGAAAAAGTAAAGTGCAAGAGGATGAGGCATGGAATTTACTTTCTGGATCACATCATCCAGGTTTTGATAGGTAAGTACCGGCATAACAGGTCCGAAGATTTCTTCTTGCATTATCTTATCCTGGAATGTTACACCATCCATTACTGTAGGCGAAATCTGTAAGGTCTTAGGATCAGATGTACCGCCAAACACTACTTTACTTTCTTCTATCAGACTCAGGATACGGTTAAAATGCTTTTCGTTTATAATCTTTCCATAATCCGGGTTTGACAGAGGCCTTTCTCCAAACTGTGCAGTGATCTGTTTTTTTACTTCCTGAATAAATCTGTCTTTTACAGATTCTTGGCAGTAAATATAATCAGGAGCTACGCAGGTCTGTCCACAGTTCAGGTATTTTCCAAACACGATACGTTTTGCTGCAAGCTTCAGATCTGCAGTCTCATCTACAATGCAGGGGCTTTTGCCGCCTAGCTCCAGAGTCACTGGGGTAAGGTGTGCAGAGGCCTGGCGCATCACTTCACGTCCTACCGCCTGGCTTCCTGTAAAAAAGATATAGTCAAAGTGCTGCTGAAGAAGTGCTGTATTTTCTGCCCGGCCTCCATTAACAACTGCTACGTACTCCTCAGGGAAACATTGGGAAAGCAGTTTTTTAATCAGGGAACTGGTGGCAGGAGAGTAGGCACTTGGCTTTAAGATAACCGTATTTCCCGCTGCAATTGCATCTGCTAAAGGATCTATAGAAAGCAGGAATGGATAATTCCAGGGGCTCATCACTAATACCACACCGTAAGGGGAGGGCTTGGTATAGCTTCTGGAATGGAACTGGGCAAGAGGTGTATGTACCCGCTTTTCCCGGGAAAGGGAGCGGATGTGTTTTAGCATATAGGAAATTTCACTTAATACCAGCCCGGTCTCACACATATAGCTTTCAAAGCTGCTTTTTCCAAGGTCAGAAATGATTGCCTGAGAAATAGCTTTTTCATTTTGCAAAATACAGGCTTTTAATTTTTGAAGAGCCTGGATCCGGTAAGAAATATCTAAAGTTTTTCCTGTATAAAAAAAATCACGTTGTTTATTTACCAGTGTCTGGATCTGAGTCTGATTCACAGGGTGTCCTCCTTTTTTTTATCAGGTTTTTCCATAAGGTCATAATAGAATGTCTCAAGCTCATTTGCGTTCATAAGTACAGGAACCGGGTACAGAGGGTTTGCTTCCTTGTCAGCATAATGTGCCAGCTTTGGAATATCCTCCTCACGGATCTCTGGAATAGTGTCCCCGATGTCAAACCGCTTTTTCATGTCCTTGATGGCCTGTATGAAGGCAGTAGCAGCTTCTGCTTCCGGGGTGCTTTTGTCAGCGATACCGACAGCGATTGCCAGTCTTGCCAGTTTTTTGTTGATCACGCTGCCGTATGCTTCCAGGACAAATGGAAGCAGGATGGCGTTGGCAAGACCGTGAGGTACATTGTATTCACCGCCCAGGGAATGTGCAACTGCGTGCACATAGCCAACATAGGATTTTGTGAAAGCACAGCCTGCATAATAGGAGGCACGGAGCATATTTTTGCGGGCTTCCTTGTCAGAACCGTTTTCATAGGCCTGATCCAGATTCTCAAAGATCAGCTTTACTGCATCCAGCGCATTTTTCCTTGTGCCAGGAGTAGTGGAATTGCCGATGTACGCTTCCACAGCATGGGTAAGAGCATCCATTCCAGTTGTTGCGGTGATAAACGGAGGAAGGCTTAATGTAACCTTGGGATCCAGCACTGCGTATCTGGGGATCAGCGGAAAGTCATTGATGGCATATTTATGCCTTGTCTGTGCATCTGTGATTACGGCTGCCAATGTGGTTTCGCTTCCGGTTCCTGCTGTAGTAGGAATTGCAACCAGAAGCGGCAGCTTTTTGTGTATTTTCAGAATTCCCTTCATTTGGGCAAGGGATTGGTGAGGCTTGGCGATTCGTGCGCCTACTGCTTTGGCACAGTCCATACTGGAGCCACCGCCAAATCCGATAATGGCCTGGCATCCGGCTGCGTACCACAGGTTTTCTGCTTCTTCCACATTGTCAGTGGTAGGATTGGCTACGGTTTTGTCATAAATGGAATAAGCAATCCCATTTTGTTTCAGTGCTGTTTCAAGACGTACAGTAAGGCCGAGTTTCCTGATCCCCAGGTCTGTAATGATCAACACGTTGTCAATTCCTTTTTTCTGAAAAAGCTCAGGCAGAGCTTTTACACTTCCGATGATCTCCGGATTACGGTAAGGAAGGAATGGAAGGGCAAATTTAAATGCATTTTGAAAAATGCGGCAGTAGATTTTTCTTGCTTTATTCATGGATAGGTTAACCTTTCAATGTTAGTTTTGTGTTTAAAACATCTATATTATAGCATTGGATTTTATGTTGTAAAGAAAAATATTTGAAAATCAAACAATTTGACGCCGGGAGTAAGATCTGATTCCGCATGAGTTTGTTCATAAGACATGGAAAAAAGTATCTATTATGTGGTATGATAAAAAAAGCTGCCAGGGTATGGGACAATATCTGGCAAGGTATGGAATAAAGTCTGTCAGAGTATGGAATAAAAACTGGCAGGGTATGAAACAAAAACTGACAGCTTAAGGAATATAAAAGAGAGAAAGGGGCACATTCCTATGGGAGAGACCTCAGAAAATAATAAAAAGAAACATATTTGTATTGCCATGCTGGCTCATGTGGATGCAGGGAAAACCACGCTGTCTGAAAGCCTTTTATATCTGTGCGGGAAAATACGGAAAATGGGGCGGGTAGATCATGGAGATGCATACCTGGATACTTTTGATCTGGAAAGGGAGAGGGGCATTACCATTTTTTCCAAACAGGCTGTTTTTCCAATGGGCGATTTGGAAGTAACGCTTCTTGATACACCGGGACATGTGGATTTTTCGGCAGAGATGGAAAGAACTTTACAGGTACTGGATTATGCAGTTCTTGTGATCAGTGGCGCAGATGGAGTGCAGGGTCATACCCAGACATTGTGGCGGCTTCTGGAGCGTTATCAAATCCCTGTGTTTATATTTATCAATAAAATGGATCAGGAAGGAACAGACAAAGAAGCTCTCCTGGCTGATGTACGCAAAAGATTAAGCGAAAATTGCATTGATTTTACAAATGGGCAGGAAAACACGGATTTTATGGAAAATCTGGCAGTATGCGAGGAAAGCCTGTTGGAAAAATATCTGGAAGAAGGCAGCCTTTCCAGAGAAGAGATCTCAGGCCTGATCAGAAAAAGAAAGGTATTTCCCTGCTATTTTGGATCTGCGCTGAAGATGACCGGACTGGAGGATTTTGTATATGGATTACAGACCTATATGCAGCCGGAGGAATATGGTGATACTTTTGGGGCGAAGGTTTACAAGATCTCCAGGGATGATCAGGGAAACCGGCTTACTTACATGAAGATCACAGGAGGGAGCCTGAAAGTAAAAGAAAATCTTACCAATCAAAGAGCAGGCTTTAGACAGCCGGAAGATCAGATCTGGGAAGAAAAGGCTGATCAGATCCGGATCTATTCCGGAGCAAAGTATGAACTTGTAAAAGAAGCAGAGGCAGGTACAGTGTGCGCTGTGACAGGGCTGACAAGAACCTATCCGGGAGAAGGATTAGGATGTGAGACAGAGTCACAAATGCCGGTCCTTGAGCCTGTATTGAATTATCAGATCCGGCTTCCGGAGGGGACAGATGTTCATCTGATGCTGAAAAAGCTGAAAGAACTGGAAGAAGAAGAACCACAGCTTCATATTGTGTGGAATGAGCAGTTAGGTGAGATCCATGCCATGCTGATGGGAGAGGTACAGACAGAGATCCTGAAGAAGCTGATCTGGGATCGTTTTCATGTTGCTGTGGAATTCGGAACAGGGAATATTGTATATAAAGAAACCATCGCACAGCCTGTGGAAGGGGTGGGGCATTTTGAGCCTTTACGTCATTATGCAGAGGTGCATCTTCTGCTGGAACCTGGAGAGCGAGGCAGCGGCTTGCAGTTTTTCACTGCCTGCAGCGAGGATGTACTGGATAAGAACTGGCAGAGGCTGATCCTTACCCATCTTGAGGAACGGGAGCATCCTGGGGTACTTACCGGCGCACCTATTACAGATATGCAGATCACTTTGCTGACCGGCCGTGCACATCAGAAGCATACAGAAGGAGGAGATTTCCGCCAGGCAACTTACCGGGCTGTGCGTCAGGGACTTAAAAAGGCAAAAAGTATTTTGCTGGAGCCATATTATGAGGTACGCCTGGAGGTACCGGCAGAGAATATCGGCCGGGCCATGGCTGATTTCCAGAAAATGCAAGGTACTTTCGGAGCACCGGAAACAGAAGGTGACATGGCAGTACTGAAAGGCTATGCCCCTGTAAAGGCCATGCGGGATTATCAGAGAGAGGTGCTTTCTTATACAAGGGGGCGGGGCCGTCTGTTCTGTGCCTTAAAGGGCTATGAACCTTGCCAGGATCAGGAAAAGATCGTGGCAGAGACAGGATATGATTCTGAAAGGGATCTGGATAATCCTACAGGCTCTGTTTTCTGTGCACATGGTGCCGGTTTTCTGGTTCCCTGGTATCAGGTGGAAGAATACATGCATGTGGAAAGCCAGCTGTCAAAAGAAGCAGAAGAAAATGAGGAAAACATTTCTATTTCATCTTATCCGTCCGGGCATTCTTCAAAAAGTTATGTGGGAAGCTATGAGGATGAAAAGGAACTGCAGGCTATTTTTGAAAGAACCTTTGGTCCGGTAAAAAGGAACAAAGGTGCAGGCTTTCACTCGGTAGTCCGGGCAGATACGGATGGCACCGGTTATGTGCCAAAGAAGAAAAAAACACATCAGGAAGAGTATCTGCTGGTTGACGGTTATAACATTATTTTTGCCTGGGAAGACCTGAAGGAGCTGGCAGCAGTGAATATCCATGCAGCCCAGACCAGGTTAATGGATGTGCTCAGTAATTATCAGGGAATCAAGAACTGTAATCTGATCCTTGTGTTTGATGCTTACAAGGTGGAAGGCCATCGGGAAGAAACCCTGAAATATCACAATATTTATGTAGTTTATACAAAGGAAGCAGAAACAGCAGATCAGTATATTGAGAAGACGGTGCATAAGATCGGGCGACAGCATAAAGTAACAGTGGCTACTTCTGATGGTCTGGAGCAGATCATTATCCTGGGGCAGGGAGCCCAAAGGATGTCAGCAAAGGGCTTGCAAAAGGAAATTCAGGATTCAGAAGAACTTCTCCGGCAGGAGTGGCATCAGCACAGGCAGAGCAGCCGCAGTTATCTTTTTGATAATGTATCTCAGGAACTGGCAGATTATGTGGAGCAGGTACGCCTGGGAAATGATAAAGAAAAATAAAATCGGGAGGCAGTAACATGAGGGAAAAACTTACAAAGCAGGATGTGGAGAAGATACAGCAGGAGATTGAGCACAGGAAGCTGGTGATCCGTAAGGAAGCTATTGAGGCAGTAAAGGAAGCACGGGCCCAGGGCGATTTAAGTGAGAATTTTGAGTACTATGCGGCAAAGAAGCATAAGAATCAGAATGAAAGCCGTATCCGTTATCTGGAGAATATGCTGAAAACAGCTACCATTGTATCTGAAAGCTCCAAAGCTGATGAAGTTGGGATGGATGACATTGTGGAAGTATATTTTGAAGAAGAGGATGAAACAGAGAAATATAAACTGGTCACTTCTATTCGCGGCAATTCTATGGAGAACCGTATCAGTATTGAGTCGCCCATCGGTAAGGCATTAAAAGGGCATAAGGTAGGTGACCGGGTAGAAGTGAAGGTGAATGACAGCTACAGCTATTTTCTGGAGATCCGTTCCATAGATAAGACTCATACAGAGGATGAAGAAATACGGGGATTCTGATGTTTGGAATCCTTTGATGCGCTTTAAAATCCATTTTGACCCTGGCTATGATACTTACGGATTGTTTCGTGCTATGCACTCCCACAATCCTACTTTGGTATCATCTTATAAATAATTTTACAAAGATTTTACATATCCCTGAGGAGAAATTTACACGCTTTTCTTACAATCAATGACAGTGCCAGGGTACAAAAGGCACAAGGTTACATATATTTTACGACTATGGGGATAGGAGAAAAAAATGGACTTTTTCAGCGTATTAACTCTTTTAGGCGGTCTTGCCATGTTCCTTTATGGAATGAACGTAATGGGCGATGGACTTGAAAAGGTATCCGGAGGTAAGCTTGAGAAGATTCTGGAGAACCTTACATCAAGTCCTGTTAAAGCAGTGCTGCTTGGCGCAGCTGTTACAGGTGTGATACAGTCATCATCGGCAACAACGGTTATGGTTGTAGGATTTGTCAATTCCGGTATTATGCAGCTTTCTCAGGCTGTAGGCGTGATCATGGGAGCCAATATTGGTACCACTGTTACGTCCTGGATCTTAAGCCTTGCAGGCATTCAAAGCAGTAATTTCTTTATTCAGCTTTTGAAACCTACGTCTTTTGCACCGGTGCTTGCCCTTATAGGTGTGGTTTTCCTGATGTTTTTAAAGGATGCCAAGAAGAAGGATATCGGTACTATCCTGATTGGATTTTCCGTGCTGATGTTTGGAATGGAAACCATGAGCGGGGCTGTTAAGCCTCTGGCGGAAGTTCCTGAATTTACAGGGATCCTTCTGAAGTTTTCCATACCTGTTTTAGGTGTGCTGGCAGGTACAGTGCTTACTGCTGTTATCCAGTCATCTTCTGCATCAGTAGGTATTTTACAGGCTTTATGTATTACAGGAGCCGTACCTTACAGTGCAGCGATCCCGATCATTATGGGACAGAATATCGGTACCTGTATCACAGCTCTTTTATCTGCGATTGGTGCAAATAAGAATGCAAAACGTGCAGCTATGGTGCATCTGTATTTTAATATAATCGGTACCATTGTTTTTATGGTTGTATTCTATACCGTAAATACGGCTGTTCATTTTCCGTTTTTAACAGAAGCAGCAACCCCTGCAGGAATTGCTGTGATCCACAGTGCATTTAATATTTCAGTTACCATTCTTTTGCTTCCATTCTCCAAGCTTCTGGTGAAGCTTGCCTGTCTTACAGTACGGGACAAGGGAACAGAAGAAGTGATTTCTCCGGAGGATAAGGAGTTTAAGATCCTGGATACCCGTTTCCTGGAAACACCTGCCCTTGCTATTGAGCAGAGCCGTAATGCAGCCAGAAACATGGCCCAGGAGGCAAAACAGGCTCTGAGGATCGCATTAACATTGATTGATGATTACAGTGAAGAAAAGGCTTTACAGGTCCAGAAGATCGAGTCCAAGGTAGACCGGTATGAGGATGAACTTGGTACATACCTGGTAAATCTGAACCATAAAAATCTTACCTTGGAAGACAGCCAGAGTCTTTCTATCATGCTTCACTGCATCGGCGATTTTGAAAGAATTTCAGACCATGCAGTGGAGATCAAGGATGCGGCAGAGGAAATGCATCAGAAAAAATTGCATTTTTCACAGAAAGCCCTGGCAGAGCTGCATGTACTGGAAAAAGCTGTAAATGATATTGTGGAAATGGCTTATCAGGCTTTTGCACAGAGAAATATGGGGCTTGCAGCTGCTGTGGAACCTTTGGAAGAGGTGGTTGATGAGCTGTGCCGCGAACTGAAGAACCGGCATGTGGACAGGCTGCGTGCAGGGGAATGTACCATCGAGATGGGATTTATCCTGTCTGATATAAATACAGGACTGGAGCGTGTAGCAGATCATTGTTCCAATATTGGCGTGTGTGTGACCCAGGTAAGGGAGAATCTTTTTGATACCCACAGCCATCTTGATATGATCAAAAACAGTCCGGATGAGAAATTTTACAGGGAAGTTGAAACTGACAGGTCAAAGTATGTACTTCCGTAAAGAAGTGGAGCAAAATATATGGATAAGTGGATCTATTGCGTTGAAGATGAAAGTAATATCCGGGAGCTTCTTGTATATACGCTGGAAGCAACCGGCTTTAAGGCAAAAGGCTTTGCTGACGGGAAAGGTCTGTGGGCAGCATTAAAAGAACAGATACCGGACATGATCCTTTTGGATCTGATGCTTCCCGGAGAGGACGGGTATTCTATTCTTGAAAAGTTGAAAAAGGATGAAAACACCAGGGACATTCCCATCATCATGGTAACCGCTAAGGATGCTGAATATGATAAGGTAAAGGGGCTGGAAGCCGGCGCTGATGATTATATTACCAAGCCTTTTGGAATGATGGAGTTTGTAGCCAGGATCAAGGCTGTGCTTCGTCGTACCAACAGAAACAGCAATACAGACAAAGAACTGAAATGTGGAGATCTGCGTATTCTTGTGGGACGACATGAAGTATTCTGTAAGGATGAAAAGATCGAGCTTACCAGAAAAGAATTTGAACTGCTGGTATATCTTGTGGAAAACCGGGGACTTGTAATGTCCAGAAATCAGATTCTGTGTCAAGTTTGGGGATATGAATTTGAGGGAGAGACCAGGACTGTGGATGTACATGTGCGAAGCTTGCGGCAGAAACTGGGAGAAGCAGGAAATATGGTGGAAACCGTCAGAGGGGTAGGCTATAGGATCGACAAATAAAGAGCAAGCGAGGGGAAATGGGATGAAACAGAGGATTTTAAGTCATACCAGTTTTATTATAGTGCTCACAGTTCTTCTTACGTTTGGGGCAGCATGTGGTGTGATGTATAATAAAGTCAATTCAAACATGAAGGATGGGGTGCGCAATGAGGCTGAATACATCAAGTCCGGGATCGAAGCTTTTGGCAATGAGGATTTTACCGACAAAATTGAAAATATGACCACAAGCAGGATCACTTTGACAGATAAGGATGGCAATGTACTTCTGGATAATGAAGCAGATCCTGCGGAAATGAAAAATCACAGCAACCGTCCGGAATTTATCCAGGCAATGAAAGAAGGTTCTGGTGAGAGCGTCCGCTATTCAGAAACACTTTCCAAACAGACCTACTATTATGCGGTGCGGCTTTCTGATGGAAAGGTTCTGCGTATAGCAAGAACCACAGACAGTGTTTTCCATACCTTAATGTCCAGCTTTACTTTACTTGGACTTCTGATGGTATGTATTATCCTTGTTGAGTTTATATTAGTTCAGAAACAGACAGATAAGATGATCAAGCCTATCAATAATCTTGATCTGGAGCATCCGCTGAAGAATGTGTGTTATGAAGAACTGCGTCCTCTTCTGGTACGCGTGGATGAACAGAACAGGCAGCTGTCCAAACAGATGGAAGAACTGAAAAGTGCACAGGCTATGCGGCAGGAATTTTCTGCTAATGTATCTCATGAGCTGAAAACACCGCTGATGTCTATTTCCGGATATGCGGAGCTGATGATGAACGGAATGGTTCCGGCAGAGAAAGTAACTGATTTTTCCGGAAGGATTTATCATGAAGCCACCAGGCTAAGCAGTCTTGTGGCAGATATTATCCAGTTGTCCAGGCTGGATGAAGGAGAAAGCAGCATGGCATTTGAAAGGGTAGATCTGTATGAACTGGCCAAGGATGTGCAGTGCAATCTGCGTCAGCAGGCAGAGAAAAAACATATCCAGCTTACCTTTTCAGGAGAATCCTGCTATGTGCAGGGAGTTCGTCAGGTCCTGTATGAGATGTTGTATAATATTGCAGATAATGCAGTAAGATATACGCCAGACGGCGGACAGGTTCACATAAGCGCAGGCAAGAAAAAAGGCAGGACTTTTTACCGAGTAGAAGATAACGGGATAGGGATCCCTAAGGCAGAGCAGGGGCGGATCTTTGAAAGATTTTATCGGGTGGACAAAAGCCACTCCAGGGAAACCGGAGGCACAGGGCTTGGTCTTTCCATCGTAAAACACGGAGCATTGATCCATCATGCCAAGGTTACCGTGGACAGTGATCTGGGAAAAGGAACAACTATGGAAATCTTGTTTTCCCAGGATAAGTGATCAAATATGAGTGAAAGAGCAGCGGCGAAACACAGAATAATGTTTCACCGCTGTTTTGTATTTCACCGGGGATGACAGGCAATGGTGATTAGTGTCTTTAGAAGTTGATATCTGGCAGTTTTTTTTGCAATATGGTATAATCTAAATGTTGCATATCAGAGCAGCTATTTCAAAATGATTTCAAATGCAGGAGGTTGCATAAAATGAAAAAACCGGTATTAGTGGTAATGGCAGCAGGAATGGGAAGCAGATACGGCGGATTGAAGCAGATCGATCCGGTAGATAAGGAAGGACATATTATTATGGACTTTTCTATTTTTGATGCTGTAAAAGCTGGCTTTGAAAAAGTGGTTTTTATTATAAAAAAAGAAAATGAACAGGATTTCAGAGCTGCCATTGGAGACAGACTCAGTGAAAAAATCAAGGTTTCTTATGTTTTTCAGGAACTGACGAATCTGCCGGAGGGGTATGTGGTTCCAGAGGGGAGAGTAAAGCCCTGGGGAACTGGACATGCGATCATGAGCTGTATGGGTGAGATTGATGGCCCCTTTGTAGTGATCAATGCTGATGATTTTTATGGAAGCCATGCGTTCCAGGTGGCATATGACTATCTTACAACACATCAGGATGAAGAGGGTATATACAGGTATATGATGGTTGGCTATAGACTGGAAAATACACTGACGGATAATGGACACGTGGCAAGAGGTGTATGCGAGATGGATGCACAGGGTTATCTGGCAGATATTCATGAGCGTACCCATATTGAAAAAAGAGGGAATGGGGCCGCATATACAGAGGATGAAGGGAAGACCTGGATCCCTATTTTGGGTGATGCCACTGTATCCATGAATATGTGGGGATTTTCGGAGAGCATTCTTGGGGAATTACAAAGCCGATTTTCAGCTTTTCTTGAAGAAAATCTGGAGAAAAATCCTTTGAAGTGCGAATACTTCCTGCCATTTGTGGTAGATGAGCTTTTAAAAGAAGGACGTGCTACTGTTGCAGTAGAAAAGTCTCAGGACAAATGGTTTGGTGTGACTTACAAAGAGGATAAGCCTATGGTAATGGCTGCGATACAGAACTTGAAAGACCAGGGTGTATATCCGGCACATTTGTGGAAATGATCTTTTGGTACGGTTATTATGTAATATTCATGTAAAAAACATTGTAGATACATATAAATAGTGGTATGATGTGTCAGGAATATACAAAAGGACAGTTAATTGGGGCATTTGGTATATTCTGTGTGGCATGTCCACACCAGATACATAATGCAAAAGAGGTAGTATAATAAAGGAGGTAATTATGGCTATTTTAGTTACAGGTGGTGCAGGTTACATTGGAAGTCATACAGTTGTTGAACTGCAGAATGCAGGATATGATGTAGTTGTACTTGATAATTTAAGCAATGCCAGTGAGAAATCTCTGAAACGTGTAGAGAAGATTACCGGTAAGCCGGTGAAATTTTATGAGGCAGATATTCGTGACAGGAATGCTCTGGAGGAGATTTTTAACAAAGAGGATATTGATTCCTGTATCCATTTTGCCGGACTGAAAGCTGTTGGAGAGTCAGTTGCTAAGCCGTGGGAGTATTATGAGAATAATATTTCAGGGACTCTCACACTTCTGGATGTGATGAGAAAGCATGATGCAAAGAATATCATCTTTTCCTCCTCTGCAACTGTTTATGGAGATCCAGCTCAGATCCCCATCACTGAGGAATGCCCAAAAGGACAGTGCACCAATCCATATGGCTGGACAAAGTCAATGCTGGAGCAGATCCTGACAGATATCCAGAAAGCAGATCCACAGTGGAATGTAGTTCTTCTCCGGTACTTTAATCCTATCGGAGCCCATAAGAGCGGCACCATCGGTGAGAATCCGAATGGTATCCCCAACAATCTGATGCCTTACATTACACAGGTTGCTGTTGGAAAATTGAAAGAACTGAGAGTATTCGGAAACGATTATGATACTCCAGATGGAACTGGAGTGAGAGATTATATTCATGTAGTAGATCTTGCAAAGGGTCATGTGAAAGCACTGAAGAAGCTGGAAGACAATTCCGGTCTGAGTATTTATAATCTTGGTACAGGAAAAGGCTACAGCGTTCTTGACATTGTAAAGAACTTTGAGGCTGCTACAGGCGTAAAGATCCCATATGTGATCACTCCAAGACGTCCTGGAGATATTGCAACATGTTATTCAGATGCAACCAAGGCAAAGGAAGAACTTGGCTGGGAAGCTGAAAATGGAATCAGGGAGATGTGTGAAGACTCCTGGAGATGGCAGTCCAATAATCCTAACGGATACGAAGATTAAGATATTGACATAAAAAGCACCGGTCAGAAATTGACCGGTGTTTTTTTGCAAAAACCAGAAAACCGCTTACTGGTATTTCTTTTCTTTCTCAAATTTGGGTTCACAGGTAAGTGCAATGCCCAGCTTGCGGAAAGCTTCAATATCTACAGAAGACAGCATTACAGAAGTATGCGCCTGGCATCCGGAAAGCTTGGGAAGCTGTTCAAGGGCAAGCCTGGCATCCGGATTGGTAGCAGCACTGATGGATAATGCAATCATAGTCTCGTCCATATGCAGACGGGGATTCTTGCTGCCAAGATAATTTGTTTTTAATACCTGAATGGGGCGGATGGCATCTGGGGAGATCACATGCTTTTCGTGATCAATGCCAGCCAGCTCTTTTAGTACATTTAAAAGCAGAGCAGAAGAAGCACCAAGCAGGTCGGAAGTCTTGCCTGTAATGATCCTGCCGTCTTCCAGCTCCATGGCAGCAGCCGGACCACCAGTCTCCTGTTCGCGTTTCAGGCTGGCAGGTACTACCTTGCGGTCTTCAAGGGAAGCGTGCGCCTGTTTCAGGAGAAGTTCAATCTTATAAACTTCATCCTCCTTACCAGTGCCGGAAACTAGGGCCTGCATGCTCTTATAGTAACGACGGATGATTTCTTGTCTGGAGGCCTCTTGGCAGACTTCGTCGTCAATAATACAGTTGCCTGCCATATTTACTCCCATATCCGTAGGGGATTTGTAAGGGCATTTGCCAATGATCTTCTCGAACATAGCCTGAAGAACCGGAAAGATCTCCACATCACGATTATAGTTGACTGTAGTCTGTCCATAAGCTTCCAGGTGGAATGGGTCGATCATATTTACATCATTTAAGTCAGCAGTAGCTGCTTCATAGGCTAAGTTAACCGGATGCTTCAAAGGAATATTCCAGATTGGGAAAGTCTCGAACTTTGCGTAACCGGCAGCAACACCCCGTTTGTATTCATGGTAAAGCTGAGAAAGGCAGGTAGCCATTTTACCGCTTCCGGGTCCGGGAGCAGTGATCACCACCAGTGGTCTGCTTGTCTTGATATAATCGTTCTTGCCATAACCGTCATCGCTGACGATCAATGCTGTATTACTTGGGTAGCCTGGGATTGAATAATGAAGATAAACAGGGATCCCCATTTTCTCCAGACGTTTTTTGAATGCGTTTGCACTCTCCTGTCCTGCGTAGCGGGTAATGCATACACTTCCTACATACAGGCCTCTGCTTGTGAATGCGTCGATTAGACGGAGAACATCCACATCATAAGTGATGCCAAGATCACCACGGACTTTATTCTTGTCAATATCGGCAGCACTGATGACGATAACGATCTCTGCCTGATCAGAGAGCTGCATCAGCATCCTGAGCTTGCTGTCAGGCTCGAATCCTGGAAGAACTCTGGAAGCATGATAATCATCAAAAAGCTTACCACCGAATTCAAGGTATAGTTTGTTTCCGAATTTGCCAATACGTTCCCGGATATGTTCGGACTGCATTGTAAGATATTTTTCATTATCAAAGCCGATTTTCATTTGTCATTTCCTCTCCATCATCTATAAGAATCATTCTATCAGTATACTACAGAATTTCCTGCTTGTGTGAAAGTATTTTTAGTTTTTTGTGAAAAAAGATGAGAGAAAAAATCAGAGTATTTTCATAATCTGGCAGTTGATTTATCCTGGATTTCTCTTTATAATAAAAAGGATACAAGAGGAGGAACAAAATGAATAATAATTTGGACAATAACCCCAATGGCAAGCGTCCTGATAACAGGGATCCCAGGAAGCAGGGACCCAATAAAAATCATCAGTCAATTCTGGCTTTTCTGATCTGTCTTTTAGTTACATTTGTATGCTTAAGTCTTTTTACCAATATGCTTCAGGATCATTCCAGCGAGATCACATATGACAAATTTATTGATATGGTGGAAAAGGATCAGGTTAAGGAAGTTACCCTTCAGTCTGATACATTGACGATTGTGCCGAAGAAGCAGACAAGTCCCTATTCAGAGATCACCTATTATACGAATCAGGTAGAGGATGAGACAGCTCTTACTAAGCGCCTGGAGGGTACAGGTATTATTTTCAAGTCTGAACCGCCGGATGCATTTGGCGAATTTATGTCTATGATGCTTTCTGTGCTTCTTCCTACACTGCTTTTATTTGTGCTTTTGATGTTCTTTATGCGCCGTATGAATAAAGGCGGCGGTATGATGGGAGTGGGCAAAAGCAGAGCCAAGGCTTATGTACAGAAAGAAACAGGGATTACTTTTAAAGATGTTGCTGGACAGGATGAGGCAAAGGAATCCCTTCAGGAAGTAGTTGATTTTCTTCATAATCCCGGGAAATATACAGAGATTGGCGCTAAGCTTCCCAAAGGAGCACTCCTTGTAGGACCTCCCGGAACAGGAAAGACACTTCTGGCAAAAGCTGTTGCAGGAGAGGCGCATGTACCGTTTTTCTCATTGTCAGGATCAGAGTTTGTGGAAATGTTTGTTGGTGTAGGTGCTTCCCGTGTAAGGGATCTTTTCGAAGAAGCGAAGAAGAATGCACCATGTATTGTATTTATCGATGAGATTGATGCCATCGGAAAAAGCAGGGATTCCCATTATGGCGGAGGCAATGATGAGCGTGAGCAGACACTGAATCAGCTGTTGGCTGAGATGGATGGCTTTGATACATCTAAAGGGCTGCTGATCCTGGCGGCTACTAACCGTCCGGAAGTTTTGGATCCTGCACTGCTTCGTCCTGGCAGGTTTGACCGCCGAGTGATTGTAGACCGGCCGGATCTGAAGGGCCGTGTAGATATTCTGAAGGTACATGCAAAGAATGTACTGCTGGATGATACGGTTGATTTTGATGCTATTGCACTGGCTACTTCAGGAGCTGTTGGATCCGACCTTGCCAATATGGTAAATGAAGCTGCGATCCTTGCAGTTAAGAATGGCCGAAAAGCTGTATCCCAGAAGGATCTGCTGGAGTCTGTAGAAGTGGTTCTTGTGGGAAAAGAAAAGAAAGACCGCATTTTGAGCCCGCAGGAGCGCAAGATCGTATCTTATCATGAAGTAGGGCATGCTCTTGTAAGTGCTCTGCAAAAAGACGCAGAGCCTGTGCAGAAGATCACCATTGTGCCGCGTACAATGGGAGCACTTGGATATGTTATGCAGGTGCCTGAAGAAGAGAAATACCTGAATACTAAGAAAGAACTGGAAGCTATGCTGGTAGGCTATCTTGGCGGCCGTGCCGCTGAGGAGATTGTCTTTGATACTGTGACTACAGGAGCATCTAATGATATTGAACAGGCGACTAAGGTTGCAAGAGCAATGATCACCCAGTATGGTATGTCCGAGAAGTTTGGTCTGATGGGACTTGCCACACAGGAGGACAGGTACCTTACCGGTCGTGCTGTGCTGAATTGCGGAGATGACACTGCTACAGAAGTGGACCATGAGGTGATGGCATTGATGCATCGCTCTTATGAAGAGGCAAAGACATTGCTGAGCGGACACAGAAAAGCATTGGACAAGATCGCTGATTATCTGATCCGCAAAGAAACGATTACCGGTAAGGAATTTATGAAGATCTTCCGGGCTGTAGAAAAGGGAATGGATGTGCCGGAGAATCTGGATGAGCTGGATCTTAACCAACTGGAGGACAAAGAGCCTGCTCAGGCAGAGCCAACAGAAGAATAACAGATGTGAAATGGAGCCGGGAATACAGCTTGAAGCAGGTATCCCGGCTCTTATATCAGCTGGGAGTCAATCCCCCAGCTGATATAGCCTCTGGCAGGATTGCAGAGGTGCGCAGGAGAAGTATGTCATGCAATTGCATGACGCGCACCTCGCAGCAAGAATGCCGAGGCATTCTTGATATGACGGCGAAAGGATCCATAATATGTTTTTGATCGAAGAGGAACTGAAAAAATTGCCTGGAAAGCCTGGCGTCTATATTATGCATGGGGAAAAGGATGAGATCATTTATGTTGGAAAGGCGGTCAGCCTGAAAAACAGAGTGCGCCAGTATTTTCAGAGCAGCAGGAATAAAGGGGCAAAGATCGAGCAGATGGTGACACACATTACCAGGTTTGAGTATATTATCACAGACTCAGAGCTGGAAGCCCTTGTACTGGAATGTAATCTGATCAAGGAACACAGACCTAAATATAATACAATGCTGAAGGATGATAAAACATATCCTTTTATTAAAGTAACCGTTCAGGAACCCTATCCGAGAGTTCTGTTTTCCAGAACCATGAAAAAGGATAAGGCAAGATATTTTGGCCCCTATACAAGTGCAGGGGCTGTAAAAGATGTGATCGAGCTTGTAAGAAAGCTGTATAAGGTGCGTTCCTGTAACAGAAACATTCCTAAAGAAAACTATAATGATCGTCCCTGCCTGTATTATCATATGGAGCAATGTATGGCACCCTGTCAGGGCAATGTAAGCCAGCAGGAGTATAAAAAGAATATTGATCAGGTACTGAAGTTTCTGAATGGGGATTTTCAGGAAACAATCCATCAGCTTACCCATAAAATGGAGACGGCATCAGAAGAAATGCGGTTTGAGGATGCGGCAGGATACAGAGATCTGATACAGAGCATACGTAAGATTGGTGAACGCCAGAAGATTACAACTTACGGAGAAGAGGACAAAGATATTATTGCAGTTTCTATGGATGAAAGCCTTGATCTGAGAGAACAGGATGCAGTAGTGCAGGTGTTTTTCATGCGAAGCGGCAAGCTGATCGGAAGGGATCACTTCTTTCTGCGGGTGGCAAGAGGAGATAATGCAGAGCAGGTATTGTCCAGCTTTCTGAAGCAGTTTTATGCAGGAACGCCTTTTATTCCAAAGGAGATCATGCTGCAGAAAGACATTGAGGACAGGCAGGTGATCGAAGAGTGGCTGTCCGGGCGCAGAGGTCAGAAGGTGCATATCCGTGTACCTGTAAAAGGAACGAAAGAAAAGCTGGTGGAATTGGCACTGGAAAATGCAAGAATGGTTCTGGCAAAGGACAGAGAACGAATAAAAAGGGAAGAGGGCAGAACCATTGGAGCTGTAAAGGAAGTAGAGAACTGGCTGAACCTGAAAGATCTTGTGCGTATGGAGGCTTATGATATTTCCAATATCAGTGGCTTTGAGTCGGTTGGTTCCATGGTGGTCTATGAGAAGGGACGACCAAAACGGTCAGATTACCGTAAATTTAAGATTAAATGGGTGCAGGGTCCTAATGACTATGCCAGCATGGAAGAAGTGCTTACAAGGCGTTTTACTCATGAAAGCAAGGGAGAATTTGACAGCTTTTCCAGACTTCCGGATCTGATTCTGATGGACGGCGGAAGAGGACAGGTAAATATCGCTTTGAAGGTGTTGGAAAATCTGGGAATGGATATTCCGGTATGCGGTATGGTAAAAGATGATAACCACAGGACCAGGGGACTGTATTACAATAATGTGGAGATCCCCATCGACACCAGCAGCGAAGGCTTTCATCTGATCACCAGGATCCAGGATGAAGCACACAGATTTGCCATCGAATTTCATCGTTCCCTGCGAAGCAAGGAGCAGGTACATTCTGTGTTGGATGATATTCCGGGGATCGGAGATGCCAGAAGAAAAGCCCTGATGCGTAAATTTAAGTCCCTAGAGAAGATCCAGGAAGCTTCAGTGGAAGAATTGGCATCTACGGAAACCATGAATATGAAAAGTGCCAGCCAGGTTTATGATTTTTTTCACAAAAAAGGAAAAAATATATAAATTATTTTCAACGCGTGTTATAATAAGAACGAATATTTCTAAAAGCGAGGAGATAGACCATGAAAGGTGTGCAGTTGACAAAAATGGCTCAGGAGCTGAATCTGACAAATCTGACGCCAGATATTGATTTTACAGATATTTATATTAAAACAGCTGAGATTAACCGTCCTGCTCTTCAGCTTACAGGATACCTGGAGCATTTTGCAAATGAGCGGGTGCAGATTATCGGATATGTAGAGTATACCTATTTGATGCAGCTGAATGATGAAGAGAGACAGTTCAAGTATGAGCGCTTTATTTCCAGCAAGATTCCCTGTGTTGTATTTAGTACCATGACAAGACCGTCTCAGGATATGATCGACCTGGCATATAAGTATAATGTGCCTACTTTTGTAACAGAGAGAAGTACCTCCAGCTTTATGGCTGAGATCATCCGCTGGCTTGGTGTACAGCTTGCTCCCTGCATTTCTATTCACGGAGTGTTGGTGGATGTATATGGTGAGGGTGTTCTGATCACAGGCGAAAGCGGGATCGGCAAGAGTGAGGCTGCACTGGAATTGATCAAGCGAGGTCATCGTCTTGTAAGTGATGATGTAGTAGAACTGCGTAAGGTCAGCGATGTAACCTTGGTAGGCTCTGCACCGGATATTACCAGGCATTTTATTGAGCTTCGAGGGATCGGTATCATTGATGTAAAGACCCTTTTTGGTGTGGAAAGTGTTAAGAATACACAGTCTGTAGACCTGGTGATCCGTCTGGAAGAGTGGGATAAGGACAAAGAATATGACCGACTGGGACTTCATGAGGAATATACAGAATATTTGGGGAATAAGATTGTATGCCATTCTCTGCCCATACGTCCGGGCCGTAATCTGGCAGTGATCGTTGAAGCAGCTGCAGTCAACCACAGACAGAAGAAGATGGGCTACAATGCTGCGGAAGAGCTGTATAAGCGTGTGCAGGCCAATATAGCGAAGAAAAGGGATGTCTGATAAAAAGTGTTAAATAATAAAAAGGTAATGGAAAGGAAAAGGTTATGGGAGTTTATTGTTTTGGTATTGATGTGGGAGGAACATCTGTCAAATGTGGATTGTTTCTTACTGATGGAACACTGGTAGAAAAATGGGAGATTCCTACCCGTACGGAAAATGAAGGAGCTGCGATCCTTCCAGATATAGCAAAGACTATTGAGGATAAGATCAAAGAACGTGGAATTGAAAAAGGCGATATTGATGGTGTTGGTATCGGAATCCCGGGACCTGTGAATGAGAACGGCGAGGTTCCCCTTGCGGTAAACCTTCACTGGGGATTTAAGGCTGTTGCAGCAGAAATCAGTGCATTGACCGGACTTCCTGCAAAGGCTGCCAATGATGCCAATGTAGCTGCTTTGGGAGAGGCTTGGAAAGGTGCTGCAGAGGGTGCTAAGAGTGTAGTACTCCTTACACTTGGTACAGGCGTTGGCGGTGGTATTATAGTTGATGGTAAGATCGTACCTGGTTTCCACGGCGCCGGCGGTGAAGTGGGACATGCCAATATGAACAGCGAGGAAGCAGAAAGCTGTAACTGTGGTAATCATGGATGTCTGGAGCAGTATGCTTCAGCAACCGGTATTGTCCGTGTTGCAAAGAGGGTACTTGATTCCACTCAGGCTCCGAGCGTTCTCAGAAAGAATATGGACAAGCTGAGCGCAAAGCAGGTTCTGGATGCATACAAGGACGGAGATGTACTGGCTGTACAGATCATGGAAAAAGTAGGAGATATACTGGGCAGGGCGCTTGGTATTTTCTGCTGTGTGATCGATCCACAGACCATCGTGATCGGCGGAGGAGTTTCCAGGGCAGGACAGCCGCTGATAGACTGTATCCAGAAATATTACAGGAAGTATGCGTTCCCAACATGTAAGGATACACCGATCGTACTTGCTACGCTGGGAAATGATGCCGGGATTTACGGAACTGCACGAATGGTGATCAAGGACTAAAAAAGACTTTCAGGAAATTGATATGCTCCCTTCTAGGTGGACAAGTGAAATAATAACAACTTGTCACTTAGGAGGGAGCATATTTTATCTGTGTCCCAGCTCCCAGAAGGCTACCGCACTTGCGGCAGCTACATTCAGGGAATCTACTCCGTGGGACATTGGTATCTTCACGGTATAATCACTGTTTGCAATCGTCTGTGATGTAAGGCCGTCGCCCTCAGTTCCGAGAATGACTGCCAATTTTTTTTCTGATCGGAGTGCTTTGTCATCAATTCCTACAGAATCGTCACGCAGAGCCATTGCGGCTGTTTTGAATCCCAACTTTTGTAGGATCTGCATTCCATCCTGCGGCCATATATTTTTTTTATCAAAGTATGTCCAGGGGATCTGGAATACGGTGCCCATGCTCACTCTGGCTGCACGCCGGTAAAGCGGATCACTGCATCCACCAGTCAAGAGTACTGCATCCATATGGAGTGCTGCTGCTGAGCGAAAAATAGCTCCGATATTTGTAGGATTTACAACATTTTCAAGAACTGCTATGCGGTTGGCGTTTCTGCAGACTTCCTCTACGGATGGCAGTGGATTTCTGTGCATTGCGCAGAGCATTCCGCGCGTAAGAGCAAATCCGGTCAGCCTAACCAATAGTTCATATTTCGCAGTATAGACAGGCACATTTGTATACTGTTCCAGAATTTCCCTCGCCTCTCCTATCAGATCTTTGTGCTCTACCAGAAAAGAAATCGGCTGATATCCTGCATTTAAGGCACGTTCAATCACTTTCGGACTTTCTGCAATAAAAATTCCAGATTCTGGTTCATAGTATCGTAAAAGCTGTACTTCCGATGTTCTGGCATAAACATCCAGTTCCGGCGCAGTGAAATCTTTTATTTCATTCCACATAAAAATCAGACCTCCAAACTGAGTAATCTTATTTTACATCAGTTTGGAGATTTGCACAAGAAATCCTTTTTCAATCAAAGCCTCAATCAAAACAAATGGGTTCCAGAGTCATAAATATTATATTTTATTTTCACATTAATGATGTTAAAATTATCACTGTAAATATCAGAGTGTATTTGAAAAAAATTCTTAATCTTTTTTAACTATGCTCCGGAAAGGAAATTTTATACTAATGAAAACCAAGATCCAGGATATGACCTCCGGTTCGCCGGGACGGTTGCTCATTTTTTTTGCAATTCCCCTGATGCTGGGGAATATCTGTCAGCAGCTTTATACAATGGTGGATACCATGATCGTTGGTCAGGTTGCAGGCGTGGAGGCTCTTGCCGCGTTGGGTGCTGTTGACTTTTTGATGTGGGTTGTCACAGGTGTATCTACCGGACTCACCCAGGGATTTTCCATTCAACTCTCGCAGTATTACGGGGCAAAGGATTATGAAAATCTGCGCAAATCTTTGGCACACAGTTATCGACTGACTGCATTCAGCGCAGTGGGAGTATTCATTTTCAGCCAGTCCTTTGCTTCACTGGTATTAACAGGGCTGCATACACCTTCCAATATTATGGGAATGTCATTATTATATCTGCGCATTATTTTCTGTGGAATTCCGGCTGCTTCAGCCTATAATATGTTTGCCTCTGCTTTAAGGGCTATGGGAAACAGTAAAACACCACTGACTGCAATGATCATTGCATCTGTACTGAATGTCGTACTGGACATCCTGTTTGTGGCAGGCTTTGGATGGGGTGTTGCAGGAGCAGCAATCGCAACTGTGATCGCACAAAGTTTTTCTGCGGTTTATTGTTTTTTGATTTTACGCAAAATTGATATTGTCCATCTGTCCAGAGCAGATTTTATGCCTGCCTCCGGTATGAACGCATGTCTGATGAAGCTTGGTATTCCTGTTGTATTCCAGAATGTTATCATCGGCATAGGCGGTCTGGCAGTCCAGTATGTGATCAATAGTTATGGCTTTCTTTTTGTGGCTGGATTTACAGCTACAAACAAGCTTTATGGCTTGTTGGAAATGGCAGCTATTTCCTATGGATATGCCATTGTTACTTATGTGGGTCAGAATCTGGGAGCCGGAAGGATCGACAGGATCCGGAAAGGTGTCCGCTGCAGTATGCTGCTTTCCCTGCTTACATCACTGATCATTTCCACTGCCATGTTTTTCTTTGGAAAAAGTATTCTTTCACTTTTCATCTCAGGTGAACCACAGCAGACACAGGAAGTATTGGCAATTGCTTTTAAATACCTTTCTATTATGGCTACCATGCTTTGGGTTTTGTACTTCCTGTATGTATACAGATCTGCGCTTCAGGGACTAGGAGATACGTTAATGCCTATGGTAAGTGGTATGACTGAATTTGCAATGCGTATCAGTGCTGCACTGATTCTTCCTCATTTTATTGGAAGGGACGGTGTTTTCTTTGCGGAAGTTACAGCATGGAGCGGAGCCACTGTGATCCTATGCATCAGCTATTATGTACGGATGCATAAATATCATTAAGGCAATACAATTTCTTATAAAAAAAGATCCCATGCAAGGAAAAAGGCTAAAAAGTTTTGTCCTTGCAGGGATCTTTTTATTTATCACTGAGGATGTGGAAAGCTGGTATTCACCCACAGTCCCTCTTATGGTGAAAGTTAGTAGTAAACAATATCATCCGTACCTTCGCCACCGGTATTATCGCCACCGGTGTAATCGCCTCCGGTACCATCACCACCAGTGCCATCGCCGCCGGTATTATCACCACCGGTATTATCGCCGCCGGTACCATCACCACCGGTACCATCACCGCCGGTACCATCGCCACCGGTATTATCCGGATTGTCCGGAATCACAGGCTCTTCCGGAGTGCCAGGATTGTTGGGATCATCCGGAGTCTGTGTAAGATCCGGATCCAGAACCAGTTCTCCCTCTGTTTCTTCATCAGGAACTTCATAGAAGTGCTGGTCGCAATATTCTGTAGGCACAGTGCCAACGTCAAAATACTCTTCAATAACCGGGCATCCTGTACGCGGCAGAAGACCTGTCTCAGAACAAATGCTGATTTTCTCAACGCTTGATGGCTGCTGGAAGTCACGGTACTCCAATCCTTCATGGATCCTGGACATAACCTTTCTCCATAAGTTCTTGTGGAAGTTACGGGCATCATCCGGGATCTTCTGATTATCATCGTAGCCGGACCATACAACACATGTATAATATGGCGTAAATCCTGCAAACCAAAGGTCATTGTACTGGTCGGTAGTACCAGTCTTACCTGCAACTGCCATATTATCCAGCTGACATGCAGTACCTGTACCTTGCTGCACTACATCCTCCATAGCACTTGTAAGAAGGAAAGCGGTGCTTTCTTTGATCACAGACTTCTCAGCAGATGTATTCTCAATCAGTACATTGCCATTGTGATCAAGGATCTTGGTGTAATAAACAGGTTTGATATAATTGCCGCTGTTGGCAATGGTAGCGTATGCTGCACACAGGTCGATGTTGGTAATACCATAGGTAAGTCCTCCAAGTGCCATTGGGAGATTGGCATCTGTGTAAACATTGCCATTGGCATCTGTGTCTGCTTCTGTTCCATGAGCCAGAGTGGAGAATCCAAAGTTGTCCAGGTATTGCAGGCCAAGTTCTGGAGTTACCTGCTCCAGGCATTTGACAGCCACAACATTGATGGAGTTACGGATCGCAGTACGGATAGTAGTTGTACCGCTGTAGGAACCACTTGCATTCTTTACCGGTTGTCCGCTTGGGTAATTGTAAGGCTCATCCTCAAAGGTAGTTGCCAGGGACATGCCAAGCTCATTCAAGGCTGGGGCATAAGTGGAAACAATCTTAAAGGTAGAACCAGGCTGACGGGTAGAATCTGTGGCACGGTTCATGGTCAGGCTGGCTGTCTTCTCACCACGGCCTCCGATCATAGCCTTTACATAGCCGGTATGCTGGTCGATAACGGTCATGGAGGACTGGGGCTGTGGTGCGAAATTCACACGCTCTGCTACTACCTGGCTGCCATCGGAAAGGATGTCTGCCTTATAGCGATCCACATAGGTCTGTCCTTCTTCCTGTGAATCAAACAGCAGGTCAAAGGAAGGATCCTCGTTCTGGAAATAAAGCTTCATCATCTCTTTGCTGTAGTTTACCTGCTCACCGGCAGGAGTCTTCACAGTAAGTGCATAGTCAAGTGCATACTGGACATAATCCGGATAATTACTAGGGCCAGCATATTCTTCATCAAGGATCTTCTGGATGGAAGGACTCTGTGTGGTCATAACCTTCAGACCACCGCTGTACAGCATATTCTGTGCCTGAGTCTTGGTATATCCTTTGATATTCATCAAGTCATTGATGATCTGCTGGTTCAGGGCATCCTCAAAGTAAGAATAAATATTACTGTCTGTCTGGGTCTGCTCAGCTTGTGCAGCCTGGATCCTGGAATACACATCATCATTCAGTGCTTCGTCATACTGTGCCTGGTCGATATATTCCTGATCCAGCATATGCTGAAGGACTTCCTTACGCCTTTTGGCATTTTCCTTGGGGTTGCTGATAGGATTGTATTTGGTAGGAGCCTGGGTAATACCTGCCAAAGTAGCACATTCTGAAAGATTCAGATCCCATACATCTTTGTTAAAATACTGACGGGATGCTGCCTGTACTCCATAAGCACCTGCACCAAGGTTGATGGTGTTCAGATAGTTCTCAAGGATCACATTCTTATCACCGATCTTTTCCTCAATCTGAACTGCCAGGTACTGCTCCTGAAGCTTACGGGTAATACGCTCGATTTGGGTAGACTCATTTGTCCAGTTGGTAAATACGTTATTCTTAAGAAGCTGCTGGGTAATGGTACTGGCACCCTCTGAAAAATGACCGCCGGATGTAAGACCCTTTACGGCTGCACGCAGGATGCCTCGCACATCAATACCATTATGCTCGTAAAAACGCTCATCCTCTATGGCTACAACTGCATGCTGCAGATCCAGGGGAATCTGGTCGATGGAAACAGGAAGTCTGTTGGCATCCGGAGCAGCCAGCTTACGGATCTGATTCCCTTCATCATCATACAGGAATGTGGCATAGCCAAGGGGCATGATATCTACATTCTCTACATCGGGGGCATTTGCGATCACTCCACGGACAGAGCCGATCCCCACACAGGTAACTACTACACAGAGTGTGATCAGACCCATAAACAGAAGCCGGATCAGTGAAACATGTGCTCTTTGTCCCATCATGGAAGAACGGGAGATGAGAGCATTACGTTTCCGTGCAGTGGATTTTTTTCCGTAGTTCATGATATTCCTCCTTTATAATCCGTTCTATTATATCAAATAAGTATAAGTAATTAAAGCATGAAATGAAAAATTCACATTTTTCATAAATTTATAAGAAATAGAAATCATACTCTAACCATAACCGTATTTGACAGAAGGTATTCAGAAGGAAAAGAAAATGTGCTTTTACAGGAATGGCATTTGTTTCCAGGCTTCCAGGCCAGCAGAAACTGTGCGAAGACCGCTGAGAGTAAGGGAATCTTGTCCTGGAATATCTGTATCAAAATAAAAACCATAACTTCCGTAAACGAGAACTTTTCCGGTCTGCATGACAGTTTGTATATTATCCATTACAGTGAACACGGAAGGTCCTCCGTCAGCGGCACAGGCAGCATTTGGAGCATAGGGCCGTGCCAGAATATCACCATCAATATGAAGATACAGGGCATCTACTTTATCGGCCAGGGCAAAGACTGCATGTTTCCATTTTTCAGGATCATTAAATTCATCTGTCTTCAGCCAGCAAAGCTTTGAAGACTGTACAAGAGGAAGGGCCCCGTCGTCATTTACTATGGATTCACGAAAATCGCTTAAAAGAACCAATTCATCATCATAAGGCTTGGACAGACCGGCAGCATTGCACCATTGGGGAAGTGTTTTACCAAGGATAGCTGCAACGTCCATGCCGCCCAAAATGCCGGTAGTAGTTACTTCTGGTGTGGACATGTCACTGTGTGCATCCAAATATATGATCCCCACCTTTTTGTCTGGTCCCAGATATCTCTGAATGCCGCCGCAGACGGCAACTGCGTCTTTACAATATCCGCCTGTAAGAAGCAGAGCAGAATTGTCGGATAGAGACTGGTATACTGCGTCTGACAGCTGACGGGTCAATGTAAGGTATATTTCTTCTTTCTCAACTGGCTGATAAGTGATTCTTTGTGTTTGGACTGGAACATTTGCTTTGTTATAAACGCTACAAAGATGGTAATCATCCAACTCTCTGTATTTATCCCATAACTGAATATCTGAATAGATTCCTTGGCGGATATGTCTTGGGTCAGGTCCCCAGTTCAGATCTCCATAAGGCATTTCAATAACGGAAAGCTGAGTAAGATTTTTGATATGCATGGTATGCGTGCCTCCTTTTTAATCTTTAATATTGATCAGGTCGCAGTCGATAAAAGCCTGGATGGGTACATATTGTTTGCCTTTTTGGATGTTTTCCAGCAAGGCATTTACTGCTAACCGTCCGATTTCTTGTGGACGTTGTGAGACTATATTTGAGATTCTTTGATAGGTTTTTCTGTGGATTCCTTTTGCCTGATCCAGGAAGGAAATATTAAAATCATCGAACACACCAATCTCAAAATCTGTTTGTTTGTAATACTCTGTGGTGAGAATCAAATCGCAGAAGTGCTGCATATCTGATCCTGTATGGATAATAAACGCATTGAATTTCTGGGATGTGTTTAAAAGAGAATATATAGGCTGCTGCGTATAATCCCGGTTGGGATAAATGATCTGGTTAAAACCAGGAAGTCCGTATTTATCCATAGCTGCGTAATAGCCGTTGATACGGCACATGGAAACATTGGTCAAGGTGGATTTGTCCTGTATAATGCTAAGGATCTTCTTATGTCCTCGTTTGATCAGGCTTTCGGTAAGCTTGAACATGCCTTCTTCATTCTTGGTGGAAACAATGGAATAATTAGGCGTTTCTGTGTAGCTGGGATAACAGTCCACGAAAACAAAAGGAATGTCCCATTCTGTAAGCTTGTCAATATATTTGCGGTTGTTTGCACTGGAAAAGGAATCAATGATAATACCGGAAACTTTTACAGAATTGCATATTTCCAGGTATTTCATTTCAAGAGTATTGTTTTCCTGAGTATCAAAAGCAATGACTGTGTATCCGTTTTCATAAGCGACATGGGTAATGGTTTCTGTCAGGTCTGCCATAAATTTGTACTGCATATGAGGCAGCAAAAGAGCAATAGTCTTATTAAGTTTTGGAATGCCGGAGGAATAATTCATGATCTTCCCTGTGGGAATATAATCAGCTTCATTGGCAATGCGGAGGATCTGCTCTCTTTTCTGATCAGAAACACGAACCGGACGGTTGTTGATGACTCGTGAGACAAGGGCTTTGGAAACATGAGCCTGATCAGCAATGTCCTGTAAGGTAATTTTTTTTGATTTCATATGATTGTCTCCATATA
Source organism: Blautia sp. 1033sp1_1033st1_G9_1033SCRN_220408 (assembly GCF_040929965.1). NCBI lineage: Bacteria > Bacillati > Bacillota > Clostridia > Lachnospirales > Lachnospiraceae > Blautia > Blautia sp. 1033sp1_1033st1_G9_1033SCRN_220408. The sequence continues at coordinate 38,747 of NZ_JBFKZO010000024.1, forward strand.
GGTTTGGTAAAAGTTTATCATATGATGAAAATATCATAATAAAAATAATAAGTCAATTATAAAAACAAAAAAACAGAAAAGAAAATCTGAATAAATAAGGAAAATACATAAAATAATCTGGAATTGTGAATCTATTACAAATAAACATCTTCTTTTTTGTGAAAAAAGCAAACGAAAAAGTTCTTGTGATAAACAATGTATCAATGATAAACTTTGAGTAAATCAAACAGGAGGGACAACAATGAGTGAGTATATACTGGAAATGAAAAATATCAGTAAGCGCTTTGGCGGGATTCATGCATTGAATGATGTTAGCCTTCATCTCAGGCGAGGAGAGGTCCTTTGCCTGTGTGGTGAAAATGGAGCAGGGAAATCTACCTTGATGAAGATCCTTGCAGGGATTCAGCAGCCGTCTGAAGGTCAGATTTATATTGATGGTCAGCCGGTGCGTATCAGAAAGCCTATAGATTCCATTTATTACGGAGTGAGTATGGTGCAGCAGGAATTGATCCAGATTGAAGAGATGACGGTTGCAGAAAATATCTTTGTTGGACGATACAAAACCAAAGGAGGTTTTGTAGAAGAAGGACGGATCAACCGGGAGGCCAAAGCACTGATGGATGAATTGGGGATCTATTTTGATCCCAAGTCTTTGCTGAAACATTACAGCATTGCACAAAGGCAGCTGATCGAAATCTTGAAAGCACTTTCCTATCATGCATCCATTATTGTTTTTGATGAGCCTACAGCAGCACTTACTATAGAAGAAACAGAGAAGCTGTATAAGATTATCCGCAAATTAAAGGAAGATAAGATGGCTATTATTATGATCTCTCACAGAATGGAAGACATTTATGCAGTAGGAGATCGAATCCAGGTTTTGAAGGATGGCTGTGATTCCGGCGGCGGACTGGTGTCAGAAATGACGGTAGACGATATTGTCCAGCTGATGGTCGGACGAAAAATGACTCAGCAGTTCCCGGAAAAAACAAATCACTCAGGAGAAGTGATACTTAAAGCAGAGAATTTAAGTAATGAGCGGGTACATAAAGTTTCCTTTGAACTTCATAAAGGAGAGATTTTAGGTATTGGAGGTCTGGTAGGCGCAGGCAGGACGGAATTGTTAAGACTTTTGCTCGGCATTGATCCTGGAGAAGGAAGCCTTCAGATGAATGGAAAGCCTGTGGAGATCAATTCGCCAAGAGATGGTGTGCATAAAGGGATTGCTTTTCTCCCTGAGGACAGGAAGGATCAGGGACTGATCCTGGAACAGTCTATTTTGCAGAATACTATTTTAAGTATTCTGGAAAGATTGTCCAAGTGGGGATTTATGAATACCAGGAAAGAAAAAAACGTCTGTAAGGAATACATAGAAAAATTGAGAATCCGATGTGCTGGCAGTCAGATGGCGGTCAAAATGCTAAGTGGTGGCAATCAGCAGAAAGTGGTTCTTGGAAGATGCCTTGCATCACATCCGGATATCCTGCTTCTGGATGAGCCTACAAGAGGTGTGGATGTAGGTGCGAAAGCTGAAATATATAAAATCATCAACGATCTGGCAACAGCAGGGCTGTCCATTATCGTAGTATCCTCTGAAATGACGGAACTTCTGGGAATTTCCGACAGGATACTTGTTATGCATGAAGGATATCTGTCTGGTGAACTTATGAGAGGCGAAGCAACAGAAGAAAACATCATGCATATGGCAATTTCACACGATCAGACTGCAAAAGCGTAATACGCATTGTTATACGGATGGAGAGAAAAAATGGATAAAAAGAACAGTATAAAACACAAAATTATTACTTCAAAATATTTTGAACTGTCAGGACTGATCCTTTTGATCATTCTGTATTCCTGCATCGTGCAGGCAAAAAGTGGGAATTTTCTTACAACAGGAAATATCCATAATGTACTGAAAGAGATCGTTGTTTACGGTATTCTGTCATGTGCTCTGGCATTTCCGCTGATCAATGGAACTTTTGATCTTTCAATTGAGTCCATTGCAGCTCTGGGTGGTACATGCTGTGGACTTTTGGTAAAGGATGGGTTATATGGACTGAAAACAAACCTTCCAGTGGCAATCCTTATTTCTGTGATCATTTGTTGCGTAGTAGGCGCGGTAAACGGACTTTTGGTAGCGTTTACATCTATCGATCCGTTTATTGTCACGCTGGGTTCGCAGGTGGCGGTACGAGGCTTGGTATATATTGTGGGTAACAATACAGCGGTTACAGGTCTTCCGGATTCCTTTAAAGCGTTAAGTAATAAACCGATTCTGGGTGTGTCCATGTCTATTTGGATTATGATCCTTGTATTTGTATTTATGGCAATTGTTCTTGGGAAAACTGCATACGGAAGGAAGGTATATGCTATTGGTGGTAATTATCAGGCTGCTTTCATTTCCGGTATTAATGTAAAAGGCGTTCGCTTCTCCACATATATTATTTCTGGTGGTTTGTCTGCTATTGCAGGTATTCTGTCCACAGCAAGAGTGGCATCTGCAACACCAAATGCAGCAAGCGGATATGCAACCATTGCCATTTCAGCCTGTGCAATGGGTGGCGTTGCTTTAAGTGGAGGAAAAGGTCTGACCATCGGCGTTTTCCTTGGATCACTTCTGATGGGAATGATTACCAATGGAATGAATCTTATGTATATTGGTTCTAACTGGCAGTATGTGGTTCGTGGAGCACTGATGGTAGTTGCAGTATTCTATTCACAGTGGTTTAACAGCTTTTCTTATAAGTTGGCAAATAAAAAATAAGCGAAATCTATAATTTATTATGTAAATATCCTGCTGTCATATTTTTACGGCCGAAAATTATGACAACAGGGAAAATAAAATATTTAAAAGAAAGGTAGAAAATATTATGAAGAAAAAAATGGTATGTACAATGCTGACAGCTACAATGGCAATGGCAACAATCGGTGCACCTTTATCTGCATCAGCAGCAGATGAGGAAAAGATCATTGGTGTAGTTGTATGGGATATGGCACAGTCATTTGAGGCATCTCTGGCAGAAATCGCTGAGAAAGAGATTGAAGCAAGAGGCTGGAAATGTGTACTCATGGACCCGAGCGGGGATTGGGCAAAAATGTACACAGATATCAATGACCTTGTAACTCAGGGAGTTGACGGAATTATTTATACTGCCATTGATACAGAAGGCGCAAATGATGCAGTAGACCTGGCTCATGAAGCAGGAATTCCTATTATCGACTTTGACTGTCTGGCATCCAAAGGAGGTGCTGATGCATCTGTAAGATATGATGATTATGCAGGTGGCCAGATGGCAGCAGAGCAGTGTATGGAAGCGCTTGATGGAAAGGAAGATGCACAGGTTGTTGTGTTTGAAGAGGAGCCGTCCATTGCATCCAGTGGGCTTCGTGTGAATGGTTTTGTGGACTGGATGAATGAGAATTATCCGAATGTGGAGATCATCAAGAATCGATCCACAGATAGAACAACTGATGGATGTTATGCATGGGCAACCGATATGATTACTGCTTATCCGGATGCAGATGCGTTCTTCCTGTACTGGAATGAGTGTACAATGGGAACCTATCATGCTCTTCAGGATGCAGGTAAAACAGATGTTTATGTTATTGGATACGATGCTACAGATGAGCAGAAACAGGTTATGATTGATGGCGGTGAGGACAGCAAGCTGTATGCAAGTCCTGGAATGTCTCCTGTAAAAATGGGTGTAAAATGCGTAGAGTTTATGGAGCAGATTTTTGATGGAAGCTATACAAGAAGCGGCCCGGATGATATCTATGAAATGATACCAGAGCTTCTTACCGTTCATAATGCAGAAACCTTTGATATCAATGCTATGGATGAGGAAACAGAAGATACAGAAGATACAGAGGCTGCAGAAGATACAGAAACGGAAGAAGCAGCAGAGGATGGACAGGAATAATTAATAAAAATCCGGCGGATAGTTATTTATAAAAACTACCGCCGGTGTAAACAAGAAACAGGAGGATGATAATATGTTCATAGATTCTCATATGCACTTAATCAATACAAAATGTTTTGACAGACCAACTTATGATCGGCTTGGTCAGTCAATTCCAAAAGATACGGATATTAATCAGTTGGTAGAATGGATGAAGGCGGCTGGAATCGAACACTGCGTATGCATGGGACAGGACATGCATAAAGTATGGAATTCCGAATTTGGAGAAATTGCGGTGGAGGATGCTTTCGCAAAATATCCAGATTTCTTTGTTCCGTTTTGCAGTGTGGAACCCATTGATGAGGCTGGAAGATTTAACCAGAAGAACTTCGATTACATGGTAGATAAGCTGAATAATAAAGGATACAGGGGCGTACTTTTTACTCCACCTTATGGACAGTTCAGTTCCAATGATCCGGTTATGTTCCCATTCTATGAAGCTATTGACAAGGCTGGGGCAGTATGCCAGTATCACCATTCTGCAGCTGGTGGACCTACTGTTCTTGCGCATACAAAATATGCCAAAATGGAAAATCTGAACGATGTAACCTTCCATTTTCCGCATATGAAAAAAGTGGTAGAACATATCGGATATCCATTTAGCGAATATCTTTTTACAATGATGGTAAATGATGAAAACCTGTGGACTGATCTGGCTATGCTTTATAAGAGACCTTTATGGATGACCTGGAATATGGTACTTGCAAAAGAAATAGGTGTGCTTGATAGAGTGATGTTTGCAACAGACTTTGTAGCAGCAAATAATGATCTGTTCGGACCGGATCCTACAAAGGATATCCTTGGATGGATTGACCTGGTGCAGAACGGAATGAACAAGATCTGCAAGCAGTCTGGCTGGCCTACATTTACAGAAAAAGAGATCATGGGTATTCTCCATGACAATGCAGCCAGACTTTATAACCTGTAAAGGAAGTTAAAAACGTGAAAATATTATTTGGAGTTGATGTTGGCGGAACAGATATTAAGCTGGGTGCATTTGACTGGAAAAGTCAGGAGCTTTTAAAAAAATGGAATATAAAAACGAATCTTTCCGATGAAGGAAAGAGAATCATTCCAGATGTGGCGAAAGAAATACAGGGGTATCTCAGTGTGCATGGGCTGGATGAATCAGATGTATATGGCATAGGAATGGGAATCCCGGGACCTGTAGACAAAGACGGAAATGTGGAAGTGTGTGTGAATCTGTTCTGGAGAAACTTTAATCCTGCAGAAGAAATGAAAAAGTTTTTTCCAAAAGCTTACATCCAAGCTGGAAATGATGCCAATGTGGCAGCACTTGGAGAATTTGTGCAGGGAGCAGGCAGAAAATATAAGACGATGATGCTGATCACTTTGGGAACAGGAGTGGGCGGTGGAATCATACTGAATGGCAACATTGTGCTAGGGTCTTCGGGACTTGCCGGGGAAATCGGACATATTGCTGTGGGACCGAAGGATTCAGGGAACTGCAATTGCGGAAATTGCGGGTGTGTGGATCAATTTGCACCGGCTACCGGGATCGTACGGAGAATGAAGAAAATACTGGCTGAAAATGAAGGCGTATCCCAACTGCGGGAAATGCAGGATTTTACTGCAAAAGATGTGTGTGACCAGGCAAAAAAAGGAGATCCGCTTGCTATTGAGTGTGTGGAGTTTTGTATGGGTGTGCTGGGTCGGGCTATGGCTATGTTTGCCCATGCTTTTGATCCGGAAGTGTTTGTGATCGGTGGAGGTGTGTCTAATGCAGGAAGCTTGATCACGGATGCAATTTACAAAGAATATAAAAAGAACTTTTTCCTGACAGACAAAAAGAACAATATTATTCTGGCAGAGTTGGGAAACGATGCCGGGATAATCGGAGCGTCAGCATTGGTGTCAGAGGAGGGAAAATTTGGATATATTATATGATAAAGTAGAAAAGCCTAGGATTCATCAGGATTACAGGCCTGTGAATCTTACTAGGGAGACTATGGAGGAGCATTACCGGAATGTTCTTGCTGGTATGAAAGAGCAGAATTTAGATGTGCTTATGATTTATGCTGATCGTGAGCATGGGGCTAATTTTGCATATCTGACAGGTTTTGAACCAAGGTTTGAAGAAGCTGTACTGGTTTTACACGCAGATGGAAGAGTGTATTTTCTGCTGGGAAATGAAAATCTGAAAATGAGCCAATATAGTTTTATACAGGGAACGGTTCTTCATACACCTTATTTTTCTCTGCCTTATCAGCCTATGAATCCTCAGAACCGGATCCGTGACATCCTGAATGAAGCAGGTTTGGAAGATGGAATGAAGGTCGGTTGTGTTGGATGGAAGCTGTTTACAAGTGCAGTTGAGGACAACCGGTGTCTGATTGATATTCCGGAATTTATAGCTGCTGCCATTAAAGATATCAATAAGAATGGACAGACAATCAATGCATCCGGTATTTTTTTAGATTCAGAAAAAGGCTTGAGACACATAAAAAATGCCAATGAGATTGCACATTATGAAGCGGCATCAGGGCTTGCATCTGCCTGCGTGTATAAGGCACTGGAAGCATTAAAGCCTGGTAAAACTGAAATGGAACTTGCAGGGGAGATGAATCCTATGGGACAGCCTACATCAGTTACAACCATTGTTGCTACAGGTGATCGTTTTACAGATGCAATTGTATTTCCGAGAAATAAGGAAGTACAAGTGGGGGATCGTTTTTCTGCTACTTTGGGACTTCGTGGAGGTTTAACATCCAGGGCTGCTTATGTGGTAGAGGAGGAATCTCAGCTTCCGGAAGCGGAGAGAGATTATCTGAAAAAAATTGCTGTTCCTTACTATAAAGCAGCTGTGACATGGTATGAAACCGTGGGCGAGGGTGTCAGATGCGAAGATATCTATCAGGCTGTTGATGAAGTTCTTCCAAAGGAGATATTTCACTGGACACTGAACCCGGGTCATTTTACAGATAACGAGGAATGGTCGGCATCACCGATTTATCCAGGAAGTCCGGTAATCCTGAAAAGTGGGATGATGCTTCAGATGGATATTATTCCTGCTGTTCCGGGATATGCAGGCATTGGTGCAGAAGATGGGGTTGTACTGATTGATGAAAAAATGGCAGGACAGCTTCAAAGTGAATATCCTCGTACATGGGAACGGATGCAGGAAAGACGGGATTATATGATCTGTGTATTAGGAATACACCTGAAAGATGGAGTGTATCCTATGAGTGATCTTTGCGGGTATTTGAGGCCTTTCCTTTTGGAAAAAGACAAAGCGTTTACTGTATTAAAAGAAGAAGCATGAATATAGCGAAAAGAAGGGGACTTTGCAGGTCCTCTTCTTTTTTTACAAAATGATTGACGGAGAAACATATTTTCATTATCATTAAGGAAGATTCATATGAAAGACGATTTGTGAAAAAATATATCATAAAAGGGTACCAAAGACCATGGAGGCTGTGTGAAATGCAAAAAGAGTATAAGACCGTATATGCTGGCGGTGAAGGAGAGATTATCGAAAAGAAATCCAGGTTTATTGCGACTGTGCGGCCGGTGGAAAGCGAAGAAGAGGCACTTGCCTTCATAGAGGAAATGCGTAAGAAATACTGGGATGCAAGACATAACTGCTATGTGTATTCTGTTGGGATGAACCGGGAAGCTACCAGATGCAGTGATGATGGGGAACCATCCGGTACAGCCGGAAGACCTATGTTGGATGTGATCCTTGGACAAGATATTTATAATGTGGCAGTGGTTGTTACCAGATACTTTGGAGGTGTGCTTCTTGGAACAGGCGGACTGGTGAGAGCCTACTCTTTGGCAGTGCAGACAGGGCTTGCGGCTAGTACGGTGATCACGAAAAAACTGGGGATTTCCCTGAAAGTAGAAACGGATTATTCTGGGATCGGCAAGATCCAGTATATTGCAGGGGAAAACGGTCTGCCCATCCTGGATTCAGAATATACGGATAAAGTAATTCTCCACCTGCTGGTACCGGAAGAACAGGTACAGCAAGTGAAGAAGCATATTACGGAAGGCACAAGCGGACGTGCTTCCATGGAAAAGATAAAAGATGTTTATTTTGCTGATGTAAATGGAGAAACAAAAATCTGGGAATGCTGATCATCTGATCAGCATTTTTCTGGCTCCGGATATTCCACACCAAAGGTTTCTACAGTTATGGAATGGATCTGCTGTTCATCCAGCGGTCTGTCGCTGTAATCAGTTTCTTCTTCAGCGATACGGTTTACTACTTCCATGCCTTCTATTACTTTGCCGAAAGCTGCATAGCTGCCATCAAGATGTGGGGCGTTCTTATGCATGATGAAGAACTGGCTGCCTGCAGAATCAGGATGCATGGCGCGAGCCATGGAAAGAACACCGGCAGTATGCTTAAGATCATTGGCAAAGCCATTCTGTGCAAATTCTCCTTTGATGCTGTAGCCGGGGCCGCCCATACCGGTTCCATCCGGGCATCCTCCCTGGATCATGAAGCCATAGATCACACGATGGAAGATCAGGCCGTCATAGAAGCCTTTTTTGACAAGGCTGATAAAGTTATTCACTGTATTGGGGGCAATTTCCGGATAAAGCTCTGCTTTTATCACATCTTGGTTTTCCATAGTAATGGTTATGATTGGGTTTGTCATATTGAAATCTCCTTTATAAGTATTGTAAATCCTTAATTGTTTTATTATAATATTCAGAGAATGAATGTGCAAGAAAAAGAAAAGGTGGTTACTAAAAGAAATGATTATAGAGACCAATTCAGCCGAAGAAACCTTTGCATTGGGAAAAGCTCTTGGTGAAAAGGCATCCCCAGGTCAGATTTATACCCTGGATGGTGATCTGGGCACAGGAAAGACCGTGTTTACCCAGGGGGTTGCAGCAGGACTTGGGATCACAGAAGCGATCAGCAGTCCCACATTTACCATTATACAGGAATATGATACAGGCAGGCTTCCGTTATACCATTTTGATGTATATCGTATCGGAGATATTGAAGAAATGGAAGAAATCGGATATGATGATTACTTTTTCGGAGAAGGGATCTGCCTCATCGAGTGGGCAGATTTGATCCGTGAGATCCTTCCGGAACATGTGATACGAATCACCATAGAAAAAGACCTGGAGAAAGGTTTTGATTACCGGAAGATTACGATAGGAGAATAAAAATGAGAATTTTAGCATTAGACAGTTCAGGAATAGTAGCAACTGTAGCAATTGTGGAGGATGATAATCTTCTGGCAGAATATACAGTGAATTATAAAAAAACCCATTCCCAGACTTTACTTCCCATGTTGGATGAGATCGTAAAGATGACAGAGTTTGATCTGAATACGTTAGATGCAGTGGCAGTGGCAGCAGGCCCTGGCTCTTTTACAGGACTTCGTATCGGGTCAGCTACAGCAAAGGGGCTTGGGCTTGCTCTTGACAAGCCGCTGATCCCGGTTCCTACAGTGGAAGCACTGGCATATAATCTTTATGATGTGTCCGGGCTTGTCTGCCCTATTATGGATGCCAGGAGGGGACAGGTGTATACAGGGATTTACAGATTTAAGGACCACAGGCTGGTTCAGGTAGAAGAGCAGATGGCTGTGCCCATCCAGGAGCTGATTGGCATTTTGAACCGGCTGGAAGAACCAGTGACTTTCCTGGGAGATGGAGTGCCAGTGTTTAGGGAAACGATCCAAGCTGAGCTGAAGATGCCATTTTCTTTCGCACCTGCACATGTGAATAAACAAAGAGCGGCTGCGGTAGCTGCTCTGGGAGAGGTTTATTACAAAGATGGCAGGATCCAGACTGCAATGGAGCATATTCCGGAATACCTTAGGCTTTCCCAGGCTGAGAGGGAACGGGCCCAGAGGGAGGGAAAAGCATGATCCTCAGGGAAATGCTGGTAGAAGACCTGGATCAGGTCATGGAGATAGAGAAAGACCTTTTTTCTGTTCCCTGGACAAAGGAAGGTTTCCTTACTTTTGTGCTTAAGGACAATGCTATGTTTCTGGTAGTAGAGGATAAGGGAGAGATTATTGGGTACTGTGGGCTTCTGATGGTTCTTGACGAAGGTGACATTACGAATGTTGCAATCAAAAGAACCCGCCAGAAAGAGGGAGTTGGCGGGTTCCTTATGCAAAGTTTAATCAGACTTGCCGGTGAGAGAGGGATTACCACCATTCATCTTGAAGTCCGCGCGGGAAATTCTGGGGCTATTCGTCTTTATGAACGCTCTGGATTTACCAGAGATGGGATCCGTAAAGGTTACTACTCTGATCCTGTGGAGGATGCGCTTCTTATGACGTATCGCCAGAATTGAATATGCAAGGCTTTCAAAGAGCAGGCCGCAGGATGCGATCAGGCTGATCAGTAAGCCAGCTCTTTTACCGGGTGCATGGAATTTTAATTGGATTTCATGTGCCCCTTTTTTTAACGGAAATCCTGCAAATGCTTTGTTTACAGTCTGTACTGGAATTTCTTTACCATCTATAAATGCCTGATATCCTTTGGCATAGGCAAAGGATGTGACAAAATATCCATCCTGATCCATGGAAATGGTGCCTTTCAATAATTCACTGCCTTTGGTGCCTTGATTGTGGAAAGTGACGATCCCTGGATGATGAAATGTGGATAATGGCAAAGTATAGGCAGTAATATTGGTTATTTTATAATTTCCTTTTGAAAATACCAGATCCAGATTGGAAAGTCCTTTTTCGGAAGAAAGCATATAGGTAAAGGTATTGTTTTGGTTGGGGTAGGGTGCATTGCTTCCGGAAAGACAGTTCTTAATTCCGTTTATGGAAACAGAAATATCTGAAGCTCCATCGTAAACTACATCAAAGGAAACCAACAACAGTTGTGATGCGGAGATATTTTTTGGGAGATTTCGGGTGATGGATATCTGTTTCTTTGTGCTTTTTCTGGCAAAAAAGTTTTCTGGCAGAGCGTAAGGCTTCATCTGGGACTGATAGGCAGAACTATTTGATGCCACTGAATCAGGTACAATCGTACGGTTGACAAGAGTATCCAGGTTCTGGGGATAGGTCAGTCGGTCAAAGGAAGCTTCACTTATAAGCGAAGTACTTCCATAAGCCAAAGGAAGTACCTGATCATTTTCAGCCAGAACATGGCCATTTTTCTCGGCCTTTATCCGGTATCCGGCAGGCAGCTGTTCTTTGGTTGTCTGGATATAACGGACGCCCATCAGATATTCTTGGAAAGGATTGCTGTGCATGGTGACTGCAACCCGGTTGCGGTTACTGATGGAGTTACGGAGAGTATCATAATAAAATTGATTGTAGGTACTGTTAGATACGGAAGAGTAGATGCTGCTTCTGTTCTGGGTACCCCATACCATATAATTGCTGTTGGTGTACGGACGCTCCAGAGTATCCATCCTTGCTTGTGAGTCCTTGCAAAGCTTCAAGATCTGGCTGTCGGAAAAAGTACTTCTGGAGTCATCTGTGGCAGAAACATATTCTTCCCTTCCGGATTTATTCAGATAAATCTTGGCAGGCAGCACCAGGATCAGGAGAAAAGCCAGTCCCTGTGCCAGAAGCTTTCTTTTTTTACAAATTGATCCGGAAGCAGAAAATAAGACCAGACATAACCCATCTAATGCCATCAGAATCTTGAACTGGTTATCATGGGAAACAAAAAGAATCTGTATGATAACCGGAATCAGACAGCATAGTGCAAGGGGAAGGCTGTGACGGATTCGCCTGGCTTTTAATTCTTCCAGTGTAAGTGCTGTCAGGTAAAGGATCAGCGGCATGAATGGGATCAGGCTTTTGGGACGCACATATAAGGTTCCGTTCAGGATCCAGTAAAAAATATTAAAAAATAAAAAACACAGTAAAATGCAGGCAAAGGATCGGGTTGATTTTCGACGGATGCTTAATAAAATTGCGTAAAGGCAGATCAGGGTAAGCCCGCATCCATAAACACTGTAAAGAAGACTGTCCATTGTTGGGTTGACAGTAAGGATCTTGTACAAAGGAGTAGGAGCTACATCTTTTTTATTTTCCAGGATGGCAAGTCCGGTGGGCAGCAGAACTGCCATGGACAGGCAGACTGCAGCAGCAGTACTGAGAATGTAGCCGGACCACAGCTTTATAAAACGTCTGGGAACTTTGCTGTAAACCTTGCACAGGCTTTGGGTAGAGAACCAGTAATACAGAGTACAGGATGCAAAGCAGGCAGGGAAAAAGTAAAAGCTATGGAATAAAATCATCAGGTAAGAAAAAACGATGCCCATATTTGTCCGTGTTTTTTGAGGAAAACTATTAATCATGGATTCCGCCTGCTGATCAATGGCAATCAGCGTCAGGATCACAAAAGGCAGGTAGTTTACAAACATGATCTGTCTGTGAGCCTGAAACAGACAGTTTGCACAAAGGTAAAGGAAGCCTGCACAAAAACAAGATGTGTCTGTAAGCCCCTTTTTGTAAAGCCAGTAATATAGGAGAAAAATCCCGAGGAAAATCTCAAAAACTGCATATCCCTGGATGATGGCAGCAACGGATATATCAGGTAGAAAATACGATAAAAGTACATCCGGCCGGAGCATCCCGTAGTAGGACAAGGCAAAAAAGTTGGTACCTCCTCCAAGACCAGAGAAATCGGGAAGAAGCTGCCCGGTGGCATAAAAGTGCTTACGCATATAATCTGCAAGAGTAACATGCTGGCAATACCAGTCTGTCTGGGAGCCGTACATGCTGCCGGATGGAAGTGTAAGTAGAATCAGCAGTGAAGCTGCACCAAAAAGAAAGAGAATGCACAGCAGACTGCGTCTGGTAAGTTTTGGTTTTTGATTCAAATTCATAATGTTCCTTTCCTGTCTGACGAATCTTATATCGACCGTGCAGATTTTACATCAAAAACAGAAGTAAGGCAATCACTTTTGAAATTTCTTTTTTGACTTGCATTCTATAATAAACATAAGAGATGAAAATATACATTAAAAAAATATAAAAAATTCTTAAGAATATGAAAAGAAAAGCGGAAGGTATTCCAAACAGGTTTTTACTTGTTTTAGAATCTGGATTGTGATACACTTTTTCACAGAAAAAAGTAAAGAGGAATAAGAAATATATGTTAGATATTTGTCTTGTTGGAACTGGCGGCATGATGCCTTTGCCCAGAAGATGGCTTACAGCACTTATGACCCGGTATAATGGCAGCAGCCTTTTGATTGACTGCGGCGAAGGTACACAGGTGGCTATCAAGGAAAAAGGATGGAGCTTTAAGCCTATAGATGTGATTTGTTTTACCCATTACCACGGAGATCATATCAGTGGTCTTCCGGGACTGCTTCTTACCATGGGAAATGCAGACCGTACAGAGCCATTGACCCTGATTGGGCCAAGAGGGCTGGAACGAGTGGTAAATGCCCTGCGTGTGATTGCACCGGAATTGCCTTTTGAAATTCGATTTATGGAGATCACAGGCGCAGAGCAGACTTTTGAAATAAATGGATATCGTATCACTGCATTTAAGGTAAATCACAATGTACTTTGTTATGGATATACCCTGGAAATTTTAAGACAGGGCAGATTTTCGCCGGAAAGAGCCAGAAGCCAGGGGATTCCCCTGAAATTCTGGAATCCATTACAAAAAGGTATGACAATGGAAGAAGACGGAGTAGTATATACTCCAGATATGGTTTTAGGACCGGACAGAAAAGGATTAAAAGTTACTTATACAACAGACACCCGGCCTACAGAGTCAATTTTGAAAAATGCAAAAGGTTCTGATCTTTTTATCTGTGAAGGAATGTATGGTGAAGAAGATAAGGTGGAAAAGGCAAAAGGGTATAAGCACATGACTTTTAAGGAAGCGGCTTTCCTTGCCAGGGATGCAAAAGTAGAGCAGATGTGGCTCACTCATTACAGTCCTTCCTTGATCCGTCCGGATGATTACATGGATAAAGTCAGAGAAATATTCCCAAATGCCTGGCCTGGCAAAGATGGGAAGAGTTTGGAATTAAAATTTGAAGAGGAAGACGAAAAAAATGAAAGATAATTTGATCCTAGCGATAGAAAGCTCCTGCGATGAGACAGCGGCATCGGTTGTAAAAAACGGCAGAACCATTTTGTCAAATGTTATCTCATCACAGATCGAGCTTCACAAATTATATGGTGGTGTTGTACCGGAGATTGCATCCAGAAAGCATATTGAGAAGATTAATCAGGTTGTGGAACAGGCACTTTCGGATGCAGGAGTAACATTAGACGATCTGGATGCTATAGGTGTTACCTATGGTCCTGGCTTAGTGGGGGCACTTCTGGTGGGCGTTGCAGAGGCAAAGGCCATTGCTTATGCCAAAAAGCTCCCATTGGTAGGCGTGCATCATATTGAAGGGCACGTGTCTGCGAATTATATTGAACATCCGGATCTTGAGCCGCCGTTTTTATGTCTGATCGTTTCCGGAGGGCATACCCATCTGGTGATCGTAGAAGATTACGGGAAATTCCGCATTCTGGGAAGGACAAGGGATGATGCGGCAGGAGAAGCTTTTGATAAGGTTGCAAGGGCGATTGGACTTGGATATCCGGGAGGGCCAAAGATCGATAAGCTTTCGGATGAAGGTAATCCGGATGCTATTGTATTTCCAAAAGCCAAAATCGAAGATTGTCCATATGATTTCAGTTTCAGTGGTGTGAAGTCAGCGGTGCTAAATTATCTAAATGGTGCAAAAATGAAAGGGGAAGAAGTAAACCGTGCAGACATTGCTGCTTCTTTCCAGAAAGCAGTGGTGGATGTACTGGTAGAACATACTATGCAGGCGGCAAAGGATTTCCATATGGATAAAGTGGCTATTGCAGGAGGAGTTGCTTCCAATAAACATCTTCGTGAGGCTATGGAAAAGGCATGCAAAGAGAATGGCTTCCGTTTTTACCGTCCGTCTCCTATTTTTTGTACAGACAATGGAGCAATGATCGGGGTGGCTGCTTATTATGAATTTATGAAGGGAACGAGACATGGGTGGGATCTGAATGCAGTTCCTAACCTGAAATTGGGAGAGCGTTGAAATGAGTGAGAAATGTACTGCAATTGTTCTGGCGGCAGGAAAAGGAAAGAGAATGCACAGCAAAATACAGAAACAGTTTCTGGAAATACAGGGATATCCGGTGCTATATTATTCCCTGCATTGTTTTCAGGAAAGCAGTATGATTCAGGATATTATTCTGGTAACAAGTGAGGATGTTATTTCCTATTGTAAAGAGCAGATTGTGGATAAGTACGCATTTTCAAAAGTTACCAGGGTTATTCCTGGTGGGAAAGAACGGTATGATTCTGTATATGCGGGGTTACTGGCTTGTGATAATCCAGATTATGTATTTATACATGATGGTGCCAGGCCGTTTATTAATGAAGAGATTCTAAGAAGAGGGCTTTCGGCTGTACAACAGACAGGAGCTTGTGTAATTGGTATGCCTTCCAAAGATACCATAAAGATTGCGGATACCCAGGGAAATGTACTGGAGACACCAGATAGAAATTGTGTATGGACGATCCAAACACCGCAGATTTTTTCTTACGCTTTGATCTGCAGGGCACATGAAAGCATCCGAAAGAAGGATATGAGCAAGGTGACAGATGATGCTATGGTTGTGGAGCAGGAAACAGGAGTGAAAGTGCGGTTGGCACAGGGCTCATATAGGAATATAAAGATCACAACGCCAGAGGATCTGAAAGTAGCACAGGCCTTTTTTCAGGAGAACTAAAAAAGATTTGAAAAACTAAAAAATTGTGTTGACACAAGGCATGATTGGTGATAAGATAATCAGGCACTGACAGAGAAAAGGTTGGTGTATGTATTTACAAACATCTGGAGAGATATCGAAGTGGTCATAACGAGGCGGTCTTGAAAACCGTTTGTCCGCAAGGGCGCGTGGGTTCGAATCCCACTCTCTCCGCTTCTTGCAGGAAAATAAAAAAGTGCTTGACAAAGCATGACCTGTGAGTTACAATAAATAACGCTTCATTTGTGAAATGAAGAGTTGTAGGGCGATTTGGAGAAGTACCCAAGCTGGCCGAAGGGGCTCCCCTGGAAAGGGAGTAGGTCGTTAATAGCGGCGCGAGGGTTCAAATCCCTCCTTCTCCGCTTGAATCTGAAAAGATTCAAAAAGTTGTTGACAATGGCAGGAGATTATGATATAGTAATCAAGTTGCTAACAGACAACATGGACATTGATAACTAAACAGTGAAACACATACGATTCTCGAAAATTCTTTTACACTACGATCACTTGACGAAGCGAAGC
>NZ_JBFKZO010000025.1:0-47941 GCF_040929965.1 Blautia sp. 1033sp1_1033st1_G9_1033SCRN_220408
GTAGTATGCAAGGTTGAAAAGCCGGAAAACCAGATGGTTTACATGTACACATTCATTGTCACAAACATGGATTCATCGCCGGAGTATCTTATCAAATTTTACTGTAAGCGAGGACTGATGGAAAACTTTATCAAAGAGAGCAAATCTGGTTTTGATTTTGCTTCCGTAAGCAGTCATACCCGAATTGTAAATGCCACCAGACTTCAAGTACACGCTCTTGCATACAACATATTTAATTGTTTTAGACGATTGGCGTTATCAGAAAATATGCGAAAGCAACGTATTGATACCGTCCGTTTAAAGCTGCTGAAGATTGCTGCAAAAGTAGTGCGTTCAGCAAGATATATCACATTCAAGCTGTGTAGTAGTTGTCCTTATAAAAGTGAATTCTATGAGACAATTTCTAATATTGGTAAGCTAAATATACAGCTAGAATAGCAACTATTAACGAACCTTGACAACTTAACAATTGCTCTGAACTCTGCGATAGGGACTTTGCGCCCTTTTGACGGAGAAATTGAGCGATGTTATGACTGCATAGATCAATTTTTAATTTCATGGTACAGTTATCAGTTTAGATATTGTTCCATGAATAATTCAGGTTTATTTTAACAATAAAAAAATGTCGTATTTATACGCCTTTTGGCGTTTCGCAAACGCCTAAGTAAAAACATCTATGAAAAAGCATACACTTATGCAAAACTGTACTACAATCTTTGGAATCATAGATATGCGTCAGCGTGGCATATCCTATGATGATTGAGCCGGTACAACATCGGCCGTAGCACGATTTCTTTGATTATGCGCCGCTTTCAGACCTTGACACGCTGAAACAAATGTCCGCAGATGAGGTGGTGCATTTATTCTTTCCACCAGAAAATTTACGCAGAAAAAACAATTCCTTCATGCCGGATCATCAAATGATATATGACAGACTGACTGCACCAAGAAGCAAAACCAACCTATTCTATCTCTGGCTGAAATACAAGAAAGAATGTCCTTCCGGTTATCAGTACACACAATATCGCCTGCATTTTAAACGTTTTTTGAAAAGAATTACTGTTCAGAAGCTGTCAGCATGGTAGTGGAACGGATCCTCGGTGAGAAAGTCTGTATCGGCTGGATCGGTGACCAGCCGGAAATACTTATGGATTCAATCACGGGTGACCTTAAGAAAGTTCATTTCTTTGTCACGACTGTTGGCGTAAGCAACCTTGTTTATGCCGAAGCGTTTGAAAATAAAAAGCTTCCCAACTTTATTACCGTAACCGTTCATGCATTAGAATCTTACGGAGCACTTCCTAAATATCTTGTACCTGACAACTTAAAACAGCGATCACCAGATACACACAAGATGAACTGGTTATAAACAGCGCTTATCAGAATCTGGAAAACTTTAATGATGTCGTAATCCTGTCTCCACCGCCTCGAAAATCGAAAGTTATCGACAAAAACGTTATTAGAATTTCTATGAAAGATCCGCGAAAATATGCCGATAATTTGATATCTGTAGAGATATTTTTTGCTGATAATGTTTTCCTTTACACCCTCAATTGCTATCCAGATATTGACTACAGGATTTACCTGTGGCAGGAAGGAGCATTAAGGTGAATCAGTTAAAAGAAATGGTAAATGCTGTTCTCAAACAGCAAAAATTGCATCTTGATCCATCAACATATCATGCTCAGAAAAATAATCTGAAATATCTGGGCGAATATGATGATTATCTTGGTATCTACGTGCCTTGTCAAGAACTATATGATGTCTATGTTACCCGTGCTGTGACACCGGATCTCCGTTTTCAACTTTTACATGCAGTTCGTCTGGTAGACAAAAAGCCGGAACAAATACTTTTTCACTGTAAAGAAAGCTTTATAATAAGCCGAGTCTTCCTACCGCTAGTGAATCAAAGAAAGTTTTCAAAAGCATGTCCTTTCCGGTCAGTGATGGCAGGATTGATACAGGGTATCTGATTCGCCGGGCAGAAAGTGAAATGGCCTATCTCCATCTTTCCACATCTACCAGATAGTAGTACATGCAGGCATGGAGTTATATACATTTCTCTATCTTCCCCGGAGTACCATATTCACAAGAGAATCCTGTAATGCTTTTGTCAAAGATACCACCCAAAAGCATCAGAACGGCTCATTGAAGAACGGAAAAAATCCGACGCCGTTCTGTCTGTGTACTGCTTGGAGTAGCAGATACCGACTGTTTTCAATGGAAACTGTTTCTTTCTAATAAAGCATGCTGCTCTGACGGCACCTTGGAAGCTCTTCGCCAACAGTATCTTACGTTTCTGCGGATCTTGAACTTTGAAAAGAAAGCTATTTCGCTTTATGACTATGCGTTTAGATCCTTCATCGAAAAGACATGAATAACTGCCGTTAGCAACCTCCGTGAAATACAAACTTCACAGATTCAATCCCTGCTGGTCTTTCTGGCCGAACAGCTTTGTCTGAAGCACTGTCGAGAGATGAACGCCATTTATTTGTGAAGTCTATATGTACTTTGCTTATCTTCTAAAGAAGTCGACCAGTCTGCGTGCTTCTTCTGTCAGCTGCCTGATTTTATCAAATTCTCCGGCTTTCACAAGATCTCCTTTCACCATCCAGCTTCCCCCACAGCAGACGATCTTATCACAGGAAAGATATTCTTCAAGATTCTTTGCATTGATCCCTCCTGTAGGCATAAACTTAAGTCCCGTATATGGAGCTGACATTGCCTTGATCATTGGAATCCCGCCAGCCGGCTCTGCGGGGAAAAATTTAACTACTTTAAGACCTCTTTTTACTGCCTGTGCAACTTCAGAAGGCGAAATGCAGCCCGGAAAAACGGGAATTTCTTTTTTTAGACAATAGTCCACAATCTCTGCATCAAATCCAGGACTCACAATAAACTTCGCCCCTGCCCGGACGGCTGCATCAACCTGCTCAACCGTAAGCACAGTTCCCGCTCCAACCAGCATATCCGGAAACTGTTCTGTCATCATACGAATAGACTCCTCTGCCGCTTCTGTACGAAAAGTCACTTCTGCACATGGAAGTCCGCCTTCAACCAATGCGGCAGCTAACGGCACCGCATCTTTTACATCTTCCAGTACTACTACCGGAACCACTCCAAGTTCTTTAAATCGCTCTTCTATATCTTTCATTAGAATTTCCTTTCACTGAAACTGCTGAATAGTTCTATCATCTCTTTATATCCAGATTCATTTCCATCACATGTCTGATCAGTGAAACATCATCCGTTATATTTCCATCACCATGGATTGTATGTTTCACTGCACTTGCCGCAACGCCAAAATTCACAATGTCCTCAGGTGTGTACCGATTCATCAGTCCATATATAATGCCGCTGACAAACGCATCGCCTCCCCCTACTCTGTCAAGAATATGAAAGGTCAGCCGTTTACTTTCATAGATTTTTCCATTTAACCAGAAATAGGCCAGAAGACTGTTTTCACTGCAGCTATGTGCAAAGCGCACATGTCTTGCAATACATTTTATATTCGGATATCTGTTCACGATTGCTTCGAACACTTTCTCCTGCTGTTTGATGTCCGGCCGAAGCGGAATGTCGTCCTTTACGTCCCCTGCATGATGATTTTCCTCATCTTTCCAAATGTGATAAGGCTCTATTCCAAAAAGGACATCCACATATGGAAGGCAAAGCGTGCAAAAATCTCTTGCCTCTTCCCAGCTCCACAAACTACTTCTGAAATTTCCATCAAAACTGACTGTCATTTTGTTTTCCTTTGCGATCTTCAGACATGCCATGATCAGTTGCCGGCATTTTGTTCCAAGCGCCAATGTAATGCCACTTACGTGAAGCCATGTATAGCCCGCCAAAAGTTTTTTTATATCTGTCTGGCTGAAATCGTATTCTGAAAAAGCACTATGTTTCCTGTCATAAATCACTTTGCTTGGACGAATCCCATAGCCTGTTTCCAAATAATAAACTCCAAGTCGGTGCGTAGGCGTTTCTTCTTCCGTGGAATAAACCACACTGTCACAATTCACATCATTGCTTCGCATCATGCGCACAGCACTTTTTCCAAGGCTGTTCTCCGGAACGACTGTAAAGAATGATGTATCTATACCAAGATTCGCAAGTGAAAGAGCAACATTTGCCTCACTTCCCCCATATCTTGCCTCAAAAGTGGTTGCTGTTCTGATTTTTTCATAATCCGGTGGTGTCAGGCGCAGCATAATCTCACCGATTGTAATAAATTTATGATTCATATTAATACTCCAGATAAGCTCCTTTCATCGGGTTTGCAGCATGCTCACTGAAAAATCTCAGCACACCTTTTTTATATTTTGTCTCCCGTGGTTTCCATTTCTTACGTCTTTCTGTAAGAATCTGGTCGATTTCTTCCATGGATCTGCGTTCTCCTGCAATTCCAATGATATTCAGTTTTCTTTCCATAACATCGATCTCGATCAGATCCTCCTCTTCCACAAGTGCAATCGGACCGCCATCAACAGCTTCCGGACTGCAATGTCCGATTACCGGACCGGTAGATGCGCCGGAAAAGCGGCCATCCGTGATCAGCGCAATACTCTTCCCAAGCTCTTTGTCACTGCTGATCGCCTCAGAAGTATAGAACATTTCCGGCATCCCGCTTCCTTTCGGTCCCTCATAACGGATGAAAACAGCATCTCCTTTCTGCACCTTATGTTTTATTACCGCATCCAGGCATTCTTCTTCGCTGTCAAACGGTCTTGCCCGGAGGACCGATTTAAGCATTTCTTTCGGGCACGCAGTATGTTTAATCACAGCGCCTTCCGGTGCCAGGTTTCCACGGAGAATTGCAATACTTCCATCTGTTCCTATTGCTTTGTTATATGGACGGATGATATCCTCTCTTGTAAGATTTACATGATAACGTTTATTAAACTCCTGAAGCCATGTTTCACATTTTTCATAGAATCCGTTCTGTTTCATTTCTTCCAAGTTTTCGCCTAATGTTTTTCCTGTAACAGTCTTCGCATCCAGATGAAGATGTTCTTTGATTTCTTCCATGATAGCCGGTACACCCCCTGCATAATAGAAACATTCTGCCGGCCAGCGTCCTGCAGGGCGCACATCCAGAAGATATCTGGCATTTCTGTGTAGTCTGTCAAAAGTATCTCCGGTAATCTCAATGCCAAGCTCATGTGCAATTGCCGGAATATGAAGCAGTGCATTTGTACTTCCAGAAATCGCAGCATGTACAAGAATCGCATTTTCAAAACTGTCCATGGTCACAATATCCGATGGACGCATGTTTTCCATCTGTGCAATCCTTACTGCCTGTTTCCCTGCTTCTCTGGCAAATTCAAGAAGATCCGGACTTGTAGATGGCATCAGTGCTGTACCAGGAAGTGCAAGGCCAAGCGCCTCTGCCATAATCTGCATGGTAGATGCAGTTCCAATAAAGGAACAGGCTCCGCAACTTGGACATGCATTACACTTTGCCCAGTCAAACGTTTCCTCATCAATTTCCTTACGTTCAAACTTTGCACTATACATGCCAAGCTGTTCCAGAGTCAACATTTCGGGACCTGCATTCATGGTTCCTCCCGGCACAAATACAGACGGGATATTGACTCTGGCTAGGCCTATCAGATTTCCGGGAACCCCTTTGTCGCAGCTTGAAAGATATACGCCTGCATCAAATGGTGTTGCATTCGCATGGATTTCAATCATGTTGGCTATCATTTCACGGCTTACCAGGCTGTAATTGATTCCATCTGTTCCCTGACTTTCCCCATCGCAAATATCCGTACAGTAATAACGTGCGCCGAATCCCCCTTCTTCAGCGATCCCTTTTCTCACTTCTCCCACAAGAACATTTAAATGTCCGCTTCCCGGGTGGCTGTCGCCGTAAGTACTTTCTACCATCACTTGTACCTTGCCCAAATCCTCTTTTTTCCATCCGGTTCCCAGACGCAAAGGATCAAGCTCCGGTGCAAGTTTTCTCATTTCCTGACTTTTCAACTTCATAATTTTATCATTCCTTAATTCATCTGAAATTCATCTAAAGATTACAGTGTCCCAAGGTCATTCTCCCACCTGTGCTTGCACAAGGATGAGAGAATGACCTTGGGACACACCCCGATATGAGCATAAAAGTGGGATGTTAATCCCGCAATGTGCGAATAGGGAAAAGAATTGTGTGAGTGTAAAGCACGGAACAATCCGTGTAATCATGATTTTAGTGTTTTGACACCAAAGTCATCTGATGTGTTCATCATATATTTTCTTTTTTCAAAATGCAATACTGTAATTTCATCTAAATTATTTTTCATATTTTTGTGCATATTAACGTTTTGCATGGGAATTGAAAGACATTATCATAAATAAAAAGAATAGTAAGATACAAGGGGGAAGACGCCATGAAGCCAGATATCGGGGAACTGTACAAAAAATATTTCAAAATACACCAAAAGGAATGACTTCTAGTACAGTAAATAATAAATAACTGCTATATTAAAGTAACGATACTTCAGCTTCGCTGATTTCGTCCATTTTATATTGTAGAGTAGGTCAGAGGGCTTTGCCCTCTTTCCCCTCATCAAACCGTACGTAAGGTTTTCCCTCATACGGCTTTTCGACATTCTTCTTTCTACAGTATTACATCATGACGCCATTAGTTGTAAGCCTTTTTCCTGTAATCGCAGTTTAGTCGCATACAGCCCCTTTAGTTTCCGCGTCTGCTGACACTTCTTGTTGTTCCATCTGCAAAAACTACATAAAATATACCAGTCTATTGCCCGCATCCACTTTCTGTCATTCCTTGTTTTATAATAGTTTCTCCATCCTGTTATTTTGGAATTTAGAACTTTTATCAATTCTTCTGTTTTTACCAACAGATATCTTTGATTTATACTCTCTTTGACAGTCCGTTTCATTTTCATCATGGCCTTCTTGCTTGGGTATTGATATGTCTCTCCATATCGGTTCCCTTTCTTATTTATTTTCGAAAATCTCCTGTGGTGCAGTCCAAGAAAGTCAAATCCTTCTGTTCCGTCCCACATGTTTATTATTCTAGTTTTTACTGGATGTAATCTCAAGTCCAGCTTTCCCATGATATATTGCAACAGACTTTGGGCACGCTCCTATAAAGCAAAAAAAGCTGCCGCAAACGAATGCGACAGCCCTTAGTAAATCATTTTGATGTTTTTAAAAGCTTATTTGATCCTTGCAACACCGCTCTTAATAGCAGCTTCTGCAGTTGCCTTTGCAACCGCATCCTTTACCCTTGGATCAAAAGCAGCCGGAAGGATGTACTCCGGATTCAGTTCCTCATCACTTACCAGTCCTGCAATAGCATAGGCTGCAGCGATCTTCATCTCATCATTGATATCCGATGCACGTACATCCAATGCTCCACGGAAAATGCCTGGGAAGCAAAGTACGTTATTTACCTGATTTGGATAGTCAGAACGCCCAGTGGAAACCACAGCTGCACCTGCTGCCTTCGCCTCATCCGGGAAGATCTCAGGTGTGGGGTTAGCACATGCAAAGATGATCGGATCCTTTGCCATAGTACGTACCATATCCTGAGTAAGTGTTCCAGGAGCAGATACACCGATAAATACATCTGCACCTTTGATCACTTCTGCAAGAGTACCCTTTTCATGAGCTGCATTTGTGATCTTTGCCATTTCTTCCTTGATCGGATTCAGACCTTCTCTGCCCTCATAGATGGCACCCTTACGATCAGTCATGATCACGTTCTTAAGACCCATGGAGATCAAAAGCCTGATAATCGCAATCCCTGCTGCACCAGCGCCTGATGTAACGATCTTAATGTCTTCCATCTTTTTGCCAACTACTTTCAATGCATTGATCACACCAGCCAAAGTGATCACTGCCGTTCCATGCTGGTCATCATGAAAAATTGGAATATCACAGCACTCTTTCAGCTTCTTCTCAATCTCAAAACATCTTGGCGCAGAAATATCCTCAAGGTTTACTCCGCCAAAGCTGCCTGCCAGAAGGCGTACAGTCTCAACAATATCATCCACATTCTTGCTGCGTACACATAATGGAATGGCATCTACATCGCCAAAAGCCTTAAACAGCACGCATTTACCTTCCATAACCGGCATACCAGCCTCCGGTCCGATATCTCCAAGTCCTAAAACTGCAGTACCATCAGTCACAACAGCAACTGTGTTCCAACGTCTGGTAAGCTCATAGCTTTTATTAATGTCCTTCTGGATCTCCAGACAAGGCTGTGCTACCCCTGGTGTATAAGCAAGACTTAATGCATCCTTAGAGTCTACTGCTGCGCGGCATTTGATCTCCAGCTTTCCTTTCAGGTCATAGTGCATCTTCAATGATTCTTTCGCATAATCCATTTCATTCATCCCTCTCTTTAACTTAATTATATGGCAGTAAATGAACCACCGGATATCCCCACTTATGCCGGTGTTTTAAAGATCAGTCCAGTTCTTTGCCTGTAAGCATTTTATAACTCTGCAGATATTTCTGAATTGTCTTATCCACGATCTCCTGCGGCAAAGTCCAGTTGTTGTCCGGATTTGCCTTCAGCCAGTCACGGGCAAACTGTTTGTCAAAGGACGGCTGTCCATGTCCCGGTTCATATACATCTGCAGGCCAGAAACGGGAACTGTCAGGTGTAAGCATTTCATCGCCAATAGTAATATTGCCATCCTCATCAAGTCCGAACTCAAACTTGGTATCTGCAATGATGATTCCCTTCTCCAGTGCATACTCTGCACATTTCTTATAAAGTGCAATGGTCAGATCACGGAGTTTCTCTGCATACTCCTTACCTTTGCCCGGATAATATTTCTCCAGATGGTCAATGCTCTGCTCAAAAGAAATATTCTCATCATGATCACCGATCTCAGCTTTTGTAGACGGTGTATAAATAGGCTCAGGCAGCTTGTCAGACTCTTTCAGTCCCTCTGGCAGGCTGATTCCGCAAACCTTTCCGTTCTCCTTATAGCTTGCCCAGCCGCTTCCTGTAATATAACCCCGGACAATGCACTCCAATGGAAGCATTTCCAGTTTCTTGCACATCATGCTCTTACCCTCATATTTCTCCTGTCTGAAAAATTCAGGCATATCATTCACATCTGTAGAGAGCATGTGATTCGGGAGAATATCTTTGGTAAGGTCAAACCAGAATTTGGACATCTGAGTAAGCACCTTGCCCTTATTGGTAACTTCATTATTGAGGATTACATCAAAACAACTGATACGGTCTGTGGCAACCATGATCAGGCTGTCTCCATTGTCGTAGATCTCACGTACTTTACCTTCTTTGATTGGCTTCATTTCCTGCATTTTTTTACACCTCGTCAGCTTCCGTATTTATTTCATTCAACGGGATAAAGGTAACACTATTCCCCCGTTCCTGTCAAGCCAAACAAAGGCTTATTTCTTTCACTCTCATTTTTATTTCTTACGTAATCCGGAAAAGAACCCTTTTTTCTCATATGGTGTCTTTTTCATCCCCTTAAGCTCATAGCCTGTTTCCTTGATCACAGCCTTCAGCTTACCCTCTGGAATGTCTTCCTCTGTCAGAATCACAGTTTCACCTTTTGTATGAGAGGATGTAACCTTTTTCACAGGAAATACCCTGCGGATAGAATCATTGATATGGGACTCACACATCCCACACTGCATACCATTGATTTTCATAGTAATCTGTATCATAATTTTTCCTCTTTTCTATTTTATTTTACGCATTTTACAAATTTATTCTACGTTTTTCAAGGCCTGATCCATCGGGATCTTCTTTATTTTTCTGTACTGAAGCGCAGCCACAACACCATAAACAGCCAGTCCCATGGCAGCCATTTCCGGATAGATCACTGGGTCCAGATACAGGGTCAGCCAGCCGCTGAAATCCATCATAATCACCTTATAGATCAGCATCATGATCCATGTGGCTGCTGCCAGACTGAGGGCAATGGAGAAAATCACCACCCAGGTTGTAGAGGTAAGATACAGGCTTATAATTTCTTTATTCTCATAGCCTAGGATCTTTACCATAGATATAGATGCAGTGTTCTTCTCTATAATCAGTCTCGTAAGCAGATAGATCAGGATTGCAAAGAGCGCAATGGAAAATACATTGATCATATAGAACATGCTTCCCATGGACACAGTCAGCTGTCTGGATACCTTAGTCAGATCATCCTCTGTAATCGTAGCAGCAATATACCGTTCGTCAATATCTTTGATCTCTTCATCTGAGAAATACCCATTGAAATAATCTTCTGATTTATCAAAAGTTTCCCTGTACTCCTGAATAGGCATGAACACTGCCAGCGCAGCCGGATAATCATAGGTTCCTGCCACCTTAAAGGTATAAGTATCGTCTGCATACGGTTCTTTTAATATTAATTCATCTCCTATGTGAATATTATATTTTTCAGCAAACCCGTCAGACAGATATATGCCCTCATCCTTAAAATCAAGGTCTACATACTGGCTGTCATCCTGGATACCGTACACAGTGATGCTCTCTCCGTCACGGTTCTTCGGCATATTTTTCAAAGAATAGACGCAAAATTTTTCTGCCCCTTCTGTCTTTGTCTCCAGGGAGGGAGTAAGGATTTTCTGCAGAATTCCCACCAATGTAAGCTTGTTTTCATCTGACTCTGACTTCTCTTCCTCATCCTCTTCGTCCTCCGGTACATTTAACATGTACTGATACTTTGCGATCATGTTATCCACGATCTTCTTCTGATAATTTGACAGAAGCGGAGTCATCATCATGCCGAACAGAAGCAGGATATTGGCAAATAAAATACCAATGAATAAAGTAATATAACCTGATTTGTTCTGCAGGATAATACGGATGCGAAACCGGTTCATAAAGCTGAATGCCGGCAGGCGCACTGCCTTTTTCTTTTTGGATCTGCCTAAATCCCTGCGGAGGAATTTCAGCGGTGAGAGAGTCAGCTTTCGGTAGATCAGCACAATATTGATCACCAGCATCAGTACAATAGGCACTACTGTGGTAAGCACAAAGGCCTTTCCATTCCACCGTGTCACATAGGTGGGAAGGCTGTAGCTTCCGTAATACACATCTGCACAGATATCTTTTAAATAAGTATAGCCTAATATATTTCCGATCACAGCAGCTGCCAGTGTTACAAGAATAGGCAGTGCAATATAGTGCTTCAGCAGTTCTCCTCTGGTATATCCTGAGGCTCTTAAAGTACCGATCACAGAAGCCTCTTTTGTGATCGTATTATTAGTAGTGACAGCAAATACAAAGGCCATGATCACGATCAGGATATACAGCAGAACCTCCATCATGGTCTGGTCTCCCCCAATATCATCCCCTGCAAAATGGATCGCCTGATTGGAATACTGTGGGATATAATCTGTAAGAGAAACATTTCTGGCAAGAACCTTCATAAAGTTCTCAGACATATTTTTTTCTTCTGTTTCGTTCTTTGGAGCTTTATCATACTGCCAGGAATACCGATAGGAAAGATGAGTAGTTCCCAGACTGTCAAAACCGGGATCTGTCATAATAGCAACCCCAAACTTTACAGCGTCAAACATCATATCGCTGTTATCAGAAAAAAGGCAGCTGTAATCGGACAAGGCCACCAGACCTGTGATCTTCATATCCTTATCAGCGATCTTCATGGAATCCCCAACAGACAGATTGTTATTATCCGCATACATACGGTCAATGGCGATCTCATCCTCTGCCTCTGGAAGCTCTCCTTTCATCACACAGATGAGATTCATGCCTGTCCGGTTCTTGTAAATTCTCATGGTTCCGTCTGTCTTCCCGTCAGAATCTGCGTCTGCATCTTCCTCCACAAAGAAGCTTTCTTCAATCCTGACGCCTTCCTTTTCCAGCCTTCCCAGTTGTGCCTGAGAAGCCTTTGAAGACAGTGTAAAATTACCATCTTCTATATTATATTTTTTAAAGCTTTCATCATAGGCAGCTGACATGCTGGATCCAGCCACCAGAAATCCAGACACAAGGCCAATGGTCAGTATCATAAAAAGAAAGATCACCAGATATTTTCCCAGATCTGCCTTTAATTCTTTTGGGAGACGTTTCAATAATGGATTTTTCATCATTTCACCGCCTTACCAGTCAAGATCTTCCGCAGAGATCTTGGTTTCATTTACATAGTTTTTCCGGATCTGCCCATCCCTTAGCTTGATCACACGGTCTGCCATATTCTTGATGGCATCATTATGTGTTACCATGATCACTGTATTGCCATATTTCCGGTTCACCTCCTGGATCAGCTTCAGGATCTCCTTGGACGTATTATAATCCAGGGCACCGGTGGGCTCATCACAAAGCAGGATATCCGGATTCTTTACAATTGCTCTTCCAATGGCAGTCCTTTGCTGCTGTCCGCCGGAAAGCTGATTGGGCAGCTTATGTCTGTGTTCATAAAGTCCCAGTGTTTTCAAAAGATCATCTATATCCAATGCCTTGTCACTTAAGTAAGCCCCTACTTCCACATTTTCCTTTACATTCAGGTTCGGGATCAGATTGTACATCTGAAACACATAACCCAGATGCTTTCTTCTGTATTTTGTAAGGGTCTTTTCATTCATATCTGCGGTCTTTTCACCTTCAATAGAAATATACCCCTCATCTGCATCATCGATTCCACCGATAATATTCAACAGTGTTGACTTTCCTGATCCGGATGGCCCAAGCAACACACAGATTTCCCCTTTTGCAACGGAAAAATCAATCCCTCGCAGAACCTCTGTCCTACTTTCTCCATCTCCAAAACTTTTTTTCAGATTATGTATTTCCAAAAACATAACTTCTTTTTCTTCCCTTTGGGAATCTCCTTCCTTCTTTTTGTTAGTATTATCTAACTTCAATTATTCTACTGCTTTTCTCCCCAAAAGGAAATGGCACCAATTGAGTTATTTTTCTCAATTAGTGCCATTTTTCTTTAAAATTTATAAATCTGATCGGAATTATATCGGTTTGGAGAATTAGGTACACCCATTTTATTCCCCATATTATCCCAGTATCCGCCATCGATCAGAACCCAGCAATGAGTCATGGGCAGCTCGATCACATAAGGCTTATATCCCAGTTCCTTTGCAAGTGCTGCAAATGCATTGGCAAACCCGTAGCAGTTGCCGCACATGGTATCCAGAAGATCGTAGGCACAATATTTGGGCCAGCTCTTCTGACTGGTAATAGGAAATCTATTTGACTGGAAGCGGATCGTATTCAGATAATACCACCACTGCCTCAGCTTTGTATCGGTTGAAGCAGAAGGCGTGGTCACTTTATTGAGCACTTCCATACACTTGATCTTCAGCCTGGTGTTAATATCGTCCCTGGCATATCCGTTCCTAGTGAAGCGGATCTCCCCAACAGTCCTGCCGGCTGCACATTTACCATTTCTGTAGGAATAATACAGCTTTCCTTTTACCACATTCCAACCGGTAACAGGAGTTCCTGAAGGCTTCACATAATAGTATGCATTCTTTACTTTCATAATGGCATTTCGCCTTGGTGCAAGAAGCTGTCCCTTTTCGTTGAAAATATAGTAGGTACCCTTAATCTGTACAGATCCAGTTGCAGCATTGCCATTATTTCCAAAGTAGTATTTCCGACCACGGATCTTCTTCCATACACGGCGTACCTTCTGGCCTTTTACGTAATAGCAGTAATTCCTGCCTTCCCGGATCAGACCCTGTTTTTTCTGAACTAAGACCGATGCTGCATCCGCCTCATTCTGAACAGTTCCTTCCTGAATCTGTGCCTGAGCCTGCAATGGCAGACCGGCAGAAGCCCACACAGACGCTGCCGCCAGAAGCCACATTGCTGTCTTCTTCATGTTTACAGTGATTCTCATTGTAACAACTCCTTTTCCCCAAAAAGTATATCCGAATTAATTGTAAATACTTTTGTCCGAATAATCAAGATGAAAAGCAGTTGTGAAAAAATTTCAGGGGCATAAGCCCTCTTTATTTTGCCTGGACAAGA
This sequence comes from Blautia sp. 1033sp1_1033st1_G9_1033SCRN_220408, assembly GCF_040929965.1. Lineage (NCBI taxonomy): Bacteria > Bacillati > Bacillota > Clostridia > Lachnospirales > Lachnospiraceae > Blautia > Blautia sp. 1033sp1_1033st1_G9_1033SCRN_220408. Next base: position 13,976 of record NZ_JBFKZO010000025.1, read on the forward strand.
GCTGCCTTAACTGCATCCAGAATGCCTTCTGATGAAAAAGTTGCCCCACTGACTGTATCAATTCCTTCCGCTTCCTGTTTTTCCAGGATCTGTGGGTAAATGCTTTCCCATGCATCACCAAAATATTCCCCGGAATCACTGTTAGTCTGGCTTATAGCAGTGATCCTGCCTCCTGAAACCGTTACCGTTACTGTTACAATACCACTGTATCCATAGGACTGTCCCGTGTAGGTTCCATCCTTATAAAGAACAGAAGGTGCAGGCGTTGCTTCCGCTCCCGGTGAAACCTCCGGCTCTTCTGGTGCCAGGATAGGTGTTGGTATCGGTGTTTCTGACGGTATTGGTGTGGCTGTAGGCGCTGGTACAGTTGTGGGTTCCGGATCATCCTGGTCCGGCTGGGTAAGCGGAACATCCTCCGGTACTGTTATCGGCTGTGAGGGAACCTCCACACTTTTCCTTGCTTTACTAAGAGCTTCATTTACTGCGCCCATGATCCCGGCGGAAGAATAGGTAGCTCCGCTGACTGCATCCACCCCCTGCATGGACTGATTTGCCAGGATCTTTGGCTGGATGCCCTCCCATGCCTTCTGGAAGAATCTTGGAGTATCCTTGTGACTGGAAGTGATCTGGGTGATCTTGCCATCTGCAATAGTAACCGTTACCGTAACGATCCCGTTAAAGCCCTGAGAGCTTCCCTGATATGTTCCGTCTTCATAACCATCTGCGACTCCTTCATCAATCCCGGACAGCATCTGTGACAGGTTCTTTTTCATTTCCTTTTCACTTAGATGCTCTTCTTCCTCTGAAGCCTCATCTGGATCAGAACTGTTTTTAACTGCCTGGGAAAGGGCATTCTGGACAGCAGAAATGATCCCGTTGGAGGAATAGGTAGCTCCACTGACTGCATCCACATTTGGATTCTGGGCTGAAAGGATCTTGCTGATCACCCCTTGTGCCTTAGAAAGATAGCTGCCTGTCTCGCCACTGGCATTTACAATGTTCACAGCTGTGATCTTTCCCCCTGCAACCGTGACCTGTACGGAAATCTGTCCCCCGAAACCAGTGCCGCTTCCTGTATAGGTACCGTCCCGATAACCATCTGACGGAACTGCTGCGACAGGCGTCTGGGTACTTCCCATTCCGTTTCCGGCTGCTGCCCCTGACGAGGAAGAGGCCGGTCTTGTATGACTGGCCTTCTTAATACTATTCCTCTTATTACTTGTTTTGTCAGACCGGCTTTTTGTGCCTGTCTGACTTTTTGTACCTGTCTGGCTCTTTGTATTTTCCGTTTCAGAAACGGGTTCCGTTTTCCAGATTGCCAACTGGGAAGCCTTCACGATCTGTGTCTGTGCAGTTTCCTGTCCGGAAAGGACTTCATCGCCCTTTCCGGATACAAGAATGGCTGCTATTACAACCGCCGCTGGTGCAAGCTTTCCCCAATGGCTGTATTTTTTACTCATATTATTTTACTGTCACCTTAAATTTCTTAGATACACCATTACATTTTACTGTAATGGTTGCTTTTCCTTTTTTTACGCCCTTTACAACACCCTTGGATGTAACGGCTGCGATCTTCTTATTGCTGGAAGTGTATGTGATCTTACCGGAGATATTTGAGGTTGCCTTGATAGCCGCTTTGCCTTTTACTTTGATCACTGCGGAAGACTTCTTCAGCTTCAGCTTCTCATTTACATAAACAGTTACCTTTGTTTTGTAATTTCCGCATTTCACAGTAATCACAGCTTTACCTGTTTTCTTCGCTGTAACTTTACCCTTGGAATTAACAGCAGCAACCTTTTTGTTGCTTGATTTATAAGTTATATTTCCGCTGATTCCGGTAAGTACCGGTACGATAGCTGCGGACTTTCTGGTCTTCAGGTTAAGTACAGCTTTCTTAACAGTAAGAGAAGGTTTCACTTCCGGTGCTGGTGTCTTTGTTGGCTCTACGGAAGGTGTTGGCGTTACGGTTGGTTCTGCAGAAGGCGTTGGTGTGGCAGTTGGCTGTGTCGGCACTGCAGTAGGGACAGGTGCCTTTACAAGTGCTGCGATCGCTGCGTTCAAGTGCTGGATACCTTCATTTAATACTGGTGCCTTCGGTTTTACTTTTTTAAGTGCATCTTTCAGTTCGCCAAGTTCTGTCTGCATAGCAGCCCAGGACTCTGGGGTATAGTCACTTTCTTTCAGTGCTTCTGCTGCATTTACTGCAGATGTTGCGGATGCAATTTCCTCTTCTGTAGCATTGGCCATAGCCTTAACTATATTTTCCTCTGCTGCAGTAACAGTAACCTGTGTATCTGCATATCCAAGTGCATAAACGGTAATCACCCATTTTCCGGTTCCGTCTGTTCCTTCCGGAAGCTGGCAGCGAAGAGAATTTGTCAGTCCAAGCTGGATTCCGTTTGTTTTGTGCATCCAGTTATCTGCTGCGAATTTTGTTCCATAAGATACGAGAACCGTTTCACCTGTGCCATAGTAATCCCAGCGTACTGCCTGCATATGTGCACCCAGATCACCATAATTGCCGGTAAGGTCAACTCTTAAAAATTCTCCGTAGCTTCCATCTGCCGGTTTTACAGTTACGACCAGTCCATCCGCTGTCTTTAACGCCTGATCCTGAAGCCCGGACTCTGTACCTGCATTGTTTCTTGCACTGAATGCAAAGCTTCCGTTCTCCTGTAATACAGCTGTCTTTAAACCATTTGTATTCTCAGTAACAGTTGCAGTTGCAGTGTAAGCACTCAGCTTCATTTCTCCGTAGCCGCCGCTCATGGCTGCGCCATTCTCTACGATCTTGCTTCCGTAAGCCGCTTTAAAAGCTTCCAGATCCTCATTATTGACTTTTACAGGCACATATTTCAGACCATATACATCATACTCTTTCAGGATATGTGAACCCTCAGCATCTGTGATAACGCCTCTTTTATAACCGACAGAGCTTCCGTCTGTAAGGTTCATGGTGCCGCCGTCTGCACTCCAGCTTTGAACCGGGAATGTTTTTCCGTCTGTTGTATAAATAACTGTAGTACACTGGAAGCTTCCTCTGTGAAGTCCATGATTCACAGTAGCTCTTGTAACTGTATCAAATGCACCTTTGTCATGTTCATCCCTATCGTCAGTCTCAGCATTTGCCTCTGTGCTTCCTGCCATGTATACACCTTCGTTTGCCCAATACTCAGACCAGGTAAGGCCTACATACATGTAACTCCATTCATTTGATTCAGACCTTACGGCTGTAGTGGTAAGATCAGCATAATCATCACTGGTCACCTTTACGGTGTACTCTTTGCCAGCCTGTGCCACCTTCTCATCTGCAAATGTTACTGTTGCAGATCCGTCCACACCAACTGTAACTGCTGTTTCCTCTACCATGTAGGTGGTCTCGGAATTTTTTCTGGAACCTGTCACATAGTAAACAGAAACCTTTGGATTTTTAAATTTGTCCAGGCCTGTTACTTTGACAGTATTCTTGTTTTCAAAAGATGCTGTTACAGCCTGTTTCATAGCATCTGTAGCCTGTCTCTTTACATAGATACCATTGGCAAAAGAGTATACGTATCTGCCTTCCGGAATAATGTAGGTAATCTCTGTGATCGTTTCTCCCTGAAGACCTGCATCTTTGGAAAATGCCAGTTCATATGGCTTTACCCATATTTCCTGCAAATGGCGAAGGCCTACTGTCTTACCACTCTTTGTTTTCAGGATCACCCCCTGTACGTTAGCACCTACCGCAAAATCTCCCTCTTTGGAATCGCGGAGATACTTTGTGCTTGTCTCATTGACCTTGATCACATAATCTCCCCGGTGTGAAGAGGTTTTTAATGTTGCTGTTGCATCCGTTACCTTTGTCTGTGCTGCATCTGCTATCTGCCATTTTCCGTATGCGCCGCTGGAGCTTAATGCTTTATATTGAGCCACTTCATCTGTAGGACTTTCATTCAATACAATCCCTGCCGCTTTTGCATATACACCGTCAGTGGGAAGTTCCCCTGCTGCTTCAAGAATCTTTGCCTCTACATAGTCCTTATCCCCAACCTTAACACTTACATTTTTCACACCATTGATCTTATATCCATTTTCATCAGGTGTAGTTGCATCTGCATTTGCAAAAAGCTGATTCTTTTTCGTTGTTGCCGAAGTTACTGAATCATAAACCGTGGAGTCAAATGGCCCTGTTTTATAAAAATCTGTATAACTTAAAGTTGTCTTACCATAATAAAAACGCCATGAAAAATAAGTGTTGCTTTCATCTACTTTATAGTAAACGTTTGAATCACCAATCTTATTGTATCCTGTCGGAGCAGTGGAGCCATCTGCAACCTTTGTCCATGGATAGGTGTAACCGGCAACCTGAACCTCACCTCTATCAGCAACATCCTCTGCCTCTAAAGTATCGGTCTCTACAGTCTCTTCTTCAGATGTAAATAATGAATCCTCCTCAGAAGCTGCATCCTCTGTTACCTCTTCAGGCACATCTGCAGTGTCCTCCGGCACCTCTTCTACGCTGGCATCCGTTGATGCTTCTTCTGCCAAATCATCCTCTGACACTTCTTCTGTGGAAACATCCTCTGTTTCTACAACGGTACCATCACCAAATGCATCTGCTGCCAGGATTGTGGTTGGCATGCTGGTTGCTGCCACTGCCAGGCTTAAGAAAACCGGTGCTGTTTTTTTCAATACATTCCACTTATGCATAACCTCTCTCCTCTCTGAGTTTATAATTTTTCATCTATAGATATCCCGTCCAAAAATGTTTTGGGAATCATCTATCATTTCTTTAATCGGTCTGTAATTCTTTTACTGTGTAGCTGTCCTTTAAAAGACGAAATCGTTCTTTCATCCCATCGGTCATAGTCACATGATGGTCTTCATCTACAAAAAGTGCTTCTGCATTGTATTTTTCCAGAAGTGACTGTGACTTTTCCATGCCCAGTATAAAACAGGCTGTGGAAAGGCCGTCTGCTGCCACTGCATCATCACACACAACGGTTACAGAACACACACCGTTATTTGCAGGATATCCTGTTTCAGGATCCAGAATGTGATGATATCTGACCCCATCTTCCATAAAGTACTTTTCATAATCGCCGGATGTGGAAAGAAATTCTCCACCGTCAAGGGCAACTGCTCCCAGATAATCCCCTTCTGTATCCCTTGGGTCCGTGATAGCAATCTGCCATTTACTTCCATCTGGCTTTGTACCGTAAGTCAGCACGCTGCTGCCTCCAAGATTTACAAGTCCGGCCGTGATCTTTTGCTGCTTCTGCAGATAATCTGTAATCTCTGCACAGCCGATTCCTTTTCCCACTGCCCCAAGATCCAGAGTACAGCCTTCATCCAAAGTGATCTTATTTCCTTCCAGATGAACTTTCTCATAACCGGTTAATGCCAGAAGCTGTTTCAGTTCATCTTCATCCGGAATGCGAGGATTTTCGCCGCCAATATCCCACAAACGAATTACCTTTCCAAGAGTAGGATCCAATGCACCGTTACTGTTCTCACTTAACTGCATTACTTTCTCCAGATAAGAAGCCAGCTGATCCGGTACTTCCATGGTCTGCCCTTCACTTGCATTGATCCTGGCGATCATGGAATCTTCCTGCGTCCAGGAAAGCCAATCGCTTTCTATCTTCCGAAGCAGAGTGCCAATCTCTCCGGTCACATCTTCCCCGGTAGTATAAATGCTTTCTGTAACTACCGTATCCATGGCAAGATCTGTTGCTGTATATAATTCAGGCTCTGCGGCATATGCCGCCTGACATAGGGCGATTGTCCCTGCTGCACATACTGCCGCAAGCAAGAATTTCCCATATGGATTTGCTTTTCGGTTTATTTCTTTTTTATTTATTTCTTTTTTTATTTGTCTCTTTCTCATTTATTTCTTTCTCATTTGTTTCTGATCTATCTATTAGTATCATCTAACCGTGCTTAGTTAGTATAATATTGTATAGAAAAAAATGTCAATTCTTTTCAATCAGTCTTATCTAACATTTTTTATCATTTAGAACGTCCGTAAGTTTCTTCTAACTGTCGGATATAGAATTACCCTCTCCTTATGCTTTAGTTCCATGTCATCATAGCATTTTGCAAACATTAACATCCCTTATACATCACCTGTATGGATGTTCTGCTTTGGACAAATAGCCTGGCAGGCATGACAGCAGATGCATTCCCCTGATCTGGACGTATCACCGTCAATATCCAGATGCGCAGGACATCTTTTTTTACAGGCTCCGCATTTCTGGGGACAGTTCTCCCTGTCTCTTTTCAGAAGTGCTCCGGGCACAATGGGAAGAATAGCAAAAACAGCTCCCATAGGACAAAAGAACTGGCAGAAGAACCGTTCCTGGGTACACATTCCTATCATGATCAGAACAAGAAGGAGGACTCCGACCTTATAAGACGCTCCCGGCAGTCTTCCTGCACGAAGCATGGAAAATACATCCCAGGGACTGGTACCCTGAAGCTTTCCGTATGTTCCGGTGGCACAGGCCAGCAGAATAGCTGCCAGGATCACATATTTGATCTTCTGCATAAAATAAACCGCTTTTTCCGGATAAGCCGGTTTCTTTTTCCTGTGCAGGACTTTGATCCAGAACCAGGAAAAGGTCTCATATAAAGCATCCCCAAGACTTCCAAAAGCACAGGCATAACCACAGAAATGACGCCCGAATAAAATCGTTGCAAGCACCAGGATCCCTGTGATATCAAGAAAAGAATTCCATTCTACCGGTGTTCCCTGCGAGATGGAATCGAAAATGGATCTGACTCCTGCAAATGCAGTAGAAAAAAGAGCAGGAGCCAGGATAAAGAACAAAAGCTGTATCCCGGCCCTGATCAGCCGGGTTTTTCTTATTCGCTTTTTCATTGATTTTCCGCCTTTCCAAGGGCATCCTCTACTGCCATCAAAATACCGGTAGAGCTGAAAGTAGCACCGGATACAGTATCTACATCTGTGCTCTGGGCTTCCAGGATGCGGTCAATCACTGCTTTTCCCTGCGAAAGATACGCACTGTCTTCTTTCTCTGCACTGACTACCTGAATATCCGTTAAGGTATCATCCGCAATGGTAATCTGTACCTGGATATTGCCGCCAAATCCCTGACCATCTCCTGTATAGGTTCCATCCTTATATACCTGATCTGCTGTGTCTGTACTGGTTGCAGTTTCTGTGTTGTCTGCATTTTCTGTGCTGTCTGCATTTTCTGCACTGTCTGTATTTTCTGCACTGTCTGTATTTTCTGCGCTGTCTGCATTTTCTGCACTTTTCGCCGCTTCAGCTTTCTGCTTTTCACTTTCTGCCTTTGCCTTCTCCTGTGCATCAAAGTTTTCCTGAAGTGCTGTAAGGATTTCCTGCTGCTGGTTTTCCAGTGCATCTACCCGCTTGGTCAGCTCCTCATTCTGTGTCTGATATTCCTTTTCCTGGGTTCTTGAATTATAAAAAAGGACTGCACCAATGATCACCACCAGGCAAAGAACCCGCATATAGAAATTTTGATTTTTCATAAATCTGTTTGCTCCTTTTGCTATTTACCTATTATGTTTCCAACTTGTGAATTGTATCATCTTTCATTTTATATGTCCATAACTTTTGTTATATATGTCTAATTTATATTTTAATATTCTAACTTTTCATTGCATTTTCTTTTTGACCATGTTATGATTCTCTTTGTATGAAAGGAAGCAATCTATGAAACAAAAAACAGCCTATCTGGGGCTTTTTACAGCTGTAGCCATTATCTTTGGCTACGTAGAAACACTGATCCCGGTTTTCGCCGGAATCCCGGGCATTAAGCTTGGTCTGGCCAATTTAAGTGTTCTTTTTATTCTGGAAAGATACTCATTAAAAGAAGCAACCTTGGTATCTGCAGTGCGGATCCTGGTGATCGGCTTTCTTTTTGGCAATATGTTCAGCATTCTTTATAGCCTGGCCGGTGCAGCCCTCAGTCTTATCGTCATGACACTTATGAAAAAATTCTCAGATTTTTCCATTCCAGTCATCAGCGTAGCAGGAGGCGTCACCCACAATGTGGGGCAGCTGCTTGTAGCCATGGTCATTGTGGAAAATACCAGCCTTTTGTATTATGCACCTGCACTTCTGGTGTCTGGTGTGATCACAGGCCTGCTGATCGGATGGCTCACAGATGAAGTACAAAAAAGAGTCCCCGTCTCTTATTCATAATCTGCTCTACGCAGAGTGCCGCATAACATCTGTTGGCTACATAGTTCACCAGTATTTACAAGCGCCCATGAAAATAGTATCCTATAAGCATCAGAACAGGTGGCAGCTCCGCTACACATTACAAGGAGAATTTCATGGATAAATTATTTATAGTAATCCCGGCTTATAATGAAGAAACCAACATTCGGCGTACCATTGATGAATGGTATCCGATTGTAGAAAAATATAACGGCGATGGACAGTCCAGACTGGTGATCATCAATGACGGCAGTAAAGACAATACCTACCAGATCCTGTGTGATTGCGCCAAGACACGCCCGCTTCTCACACCTCTTACCAAGCCTAACGGCGGACATGGTCCTACTTTGCTTTACGGATACGATTACGCCATCAAAAATGGGGCTGATTTTATCTTCCAGACAGATTCTGACGGCCAGACCAACCCGGAGGAATTCCATCAGTTTTGGGCAGCTCGTAACAGCTATGATGCAGTGATCGGCCAGCGCAGTGTACGAGGCGACGGCAAATCCAGGAAATTTGTGGAAAATATTGTTTGTTTACTTCTTCGGATGATCTTTGGTATCCGTGTTTCTGATGCCAATGCTCCTTTTCGTCTTATGAAAGCAAACCAGACCGCAGAATTCATCAAAAAGATGCCTGCTGATTTCAATCTTCCCAATATCATGCTTACCACTTATTTTGTATACTACAAAAAGCATGTGAAATTTATTGAAATTTCCTTTAAACCAAGACAGGGCGGTACTAATTCCATCAACATTAAAAAGATTGTGAAAATTGGCTGGAAAGCTCTTGGGGATTTCCGGCAATTAAAAAAAGAGCTGTGATTCGCTCTTATTTGTTGAAATAATATAACGAGGCCGCAAATCGTGGCCTCGTTGTTTTGTCTGGTTTTATTTGCAAATATCAGCCACCACCTGGTTGATCAGCTTGCCGTCTGCTTTTCCTTTCAGATCACCCATTACAGTTTTCATGATCTGGCCTTTATTCTTTGTTGCAAGAAGATCAGCAAATTTCTCTTCCAGATATGCACGGATCTCCTCTGCTCCCATCTGCTGTGGTGCGTATTTGGCGATCACATCATATCTTGCCTGATACTCTGCATGCAGATCTTCTCTGCTTTCCGGACAGGTATCCAGCTGTTCTTTTACTGTTTTTAATTCCTTAAGAATCACCTGGTCTACCATACTCTCCGGAACATCCTCTCTGCATCCTGCATCAATAGCAGCTTTTTTAACAGCGGAAACCAGAGATGATACCGCATCCTTTGTTGTTTTATCTTTTGCTTTCATGGCTGCAACCATGTCTTTTCTTAAACCTTCAAGAGTCATCCTCAAAATTCCTCCTTTATTCTTTTCTGAAGATATCATAGCACTTTCCGAATTGCTTGTAAAACACAAAATGATTACTCAAAAATACCTGAGGACCATCTCCAACAGTAGTAACAATAAAAAGATCAGACACGTATCCAGAAGAACAATCCCAAGGTAATGAACGCTCCGCTTTTTACTGCCGCATAGGGGCATCAGCTTCTGGATTCCAAGGTAATTTCCGCCTACAAAAACCAATACAAGAGCACAAAGCAGAAAGCAAATCCGATTGATCCAAAGTGCCGCCCCATAAGTCTTTTCCACAGTAATCCCCATAGATACACTAAGCAACACAAAATAGCCTGCAAATGCCAGAAAATTCTTCCACAATACAGGTGTGCGGAATCCCGGCGGGCAGTATTTTCTCCACTGAGTTTCCTTCTGTTCCTGGCTTTCGCCACTACTGCAAGCGAAATTCTTAGTGTTCCCCAAAGCAGCAGCCAGTTCCTGTACGGATTGATAACGATCCTCTGGGTTCATCTGGGTACACCGCTGGATCACCTTTTCGTAAATCTCCGGAACCTTTTCATATACACGGATCCGTCCTGTCAGTTCCCTGATCAACACCCCCATCCCGTAAATATCCGTAAGCGGGGATGAGCTTCCAAAACCATACTGCTCCGGAGCCGCAAAGCCTTTTGTCCCAATCAGCATGGTGTCCTCTGCTTTTCCCGGAGTATAACTTTTCGCAGCATTAAAATCAATCAGCACTACCCGGTCTTCTGGTGTTATAATGATGTTAGAAGGCTTTATATCTCTATGGATCATCGGAGGCTCCTGCTGATGCAGACTGTTCAGGATCCTGCACAGTTCTCCTGTATATCGGCGGATATCCTTTTCCGTTAATCTGCAGGCATCTATTTTTTCCTGAAGGGTATCTCCTGAAATATATTCCTCAATAAGGACCGCCTGTCCTTCCCCTTCCAAAAACTCCCTGATTCTTGGAACCCCTTCCAAATTAAGCTGTTGCAAACGTCGGTAAACTTCACCGTTGTAAACGGTCAGAAGCTTTTTTACATATATCTTCTTCGTTTCACGATGCTGAACGACTGAAATATGATGCTCTTCATTCAAAACTGCAATTTCCTGATAATAAGAAAGAGCTAGCTGATTTTCCAGATTCATAAGCTTATCATTCCTTTTCTTCTTACAACGTACTATGATTTTATCACAAGGAGGTTTCTATGTGCACAAAAAATACCAGAGAACTAGAGGAGATTTTAGAAAACACCCATACCGGAACATATGACCAGTACTGCCGTACCTATGAGGACAGTCTGCTTCCTTCCCTCAATCCTTTTGGTGTTTATCTGAAAGAATGTCTGAAAAATAATCATATCACTCAGCAGCAGACATTTCTCCAGGCACAAATTCCTGAAGGATACGGGTATAAACTGTTATCCGGTGAAAAAAAGACCCGGCAAAGAGATGTGATCCTGAGGATCTGCTATGCCGGAAAGCTTACGCTTGCTCAGACACAACAGGCTTTGAAAAAATATGAAATGCCGCAGCTTTACGCCAAAATTCCACGGGATGCACTGCTGATGATCTGTTTTAATGATCGTCCCGGCAGTATCATTCAGGTTAATGAACAGCTTTGCCGCTACCAGTTTGAGCCACTTAAATCCAGCGGCATGCAAAGTGAATCTGTATAGAACATACTTATAATTTTCATACTTTTTCATAAATGTTCAGCACTTTCACAGTACGTTTTTTTCGTAATTTCCCACCCCTAGAGGGAGAATCATAACCCTAATAATATGCTATACTTTTATGCAAAACGAGGGGGAAATACATATGAACAATGAAAAAACCAAGAAATGCAAATATTGTAAATCAGAAATTCCTGCTGATGCCAGAATCTGTCCGCAGTGTCGTAAAAAGGTGAAGGGTGGAAAGCTGAAATGGATCTTTCTGCTGCTTGTGATCCTTATGATTGCAGGTGCTGCTTCCGGAGGTAAAAAGGAGTCTTCCAAAGGTTCAAGATCAGCAGGCTCCTCTGGTGAAAAAACAACCGTGACACCTATCACTTACTTATCTGTATCCGTAGATGATATGGTAGCTGAACTGGAAGACAACGCACTGAATGCATCGGATCATTACAAGGACACTTATCTGGAAATTACAGGGAAGCTGTCCAATATTGATTCTTCCGGTAAGTATATTAATCTTGACCCTGTAAATTCTGACTTTTCCATTTACGGTGTGCAATGTTATCTTTCCGATGATGCACAGCGCAATGCTATTTCCAATATGAAAAAAGGCGATACTGTTACCCTGAAAGGACAATGCACCGATGTTGGAGAAGTTCTCGGGTACTCCCTGGATATCGACGAAATTGAGTAGTCAGACCCGCAAAAAGGCTGTGAACTGCCACCTCTCAGGCAGCTCACAGCCTTTTTTGAACTCTAAAATACCGGAGACTATATCAAATGTGAATTTATCTCTCTTTTTGTAAACTGAGTACTGGAGACTATATAAATGTAAGTTGGTCTTTCTCATCGGGTATAACAATCATACCGAATTGCTTTTCCATTCAATGTATACGAAGGTTTCCGGCCTGCAAGAAATTCACTTTTCAGCGGTCTTTTTACAATGATCTTCTCCGGGTCTGCCTGAATCGCTGCATCGAAAAGATCCGTTTCTGCTGAACATGGAGGTTCCAGTTTCTGGATCAGCTGAAGCTTTTTATTGATCAGGCTTGATTTCTGCCTGGCTGGGAACATAGGATCCAGATAGATCACATCTACAGGATCCAGCAATTTTCTCATGCATTCCACACTGTTGCCCTCTACCAGCTTCATCCTGGCAGCAATCTCCTTCAATACAGGATGCTTTCGTGCACGGCGAAGTGCGTCTTTTAGAAGTATGGCAATCACAGGATTCTGCTCATACAAAGTCACTTCATATCCCTGTGCCGCCAGAAGGAATGCATCCTCACCCATACCAGCTGTTGCATCGATGGCTTTTCGCCCCTCTTTGTCAGATTTTGCTGCGCGCACCAGCATTTCATGCTGAAGCCTTCCGTTGGTCACACGGTGAAGCATGTTTTCAAAATCCCCCTGATATACAAGTCCATATCCTGTAAGGGAAACGCCTTTTGCATGAAACAGCACGGTCAGACCGTTTCCAGGATGACTGGCAATGCTGCTACCAGTCTTTCTGGCAAAAGACTCTGCCTGGTCACGCTGACCGCCTTTTTCAACACATATTACAAACTTATTATCATTCATACGATCTTATCACTTTCAGGAATTTCCGGCCAAATACATGTGGAACGCATTATAATACGGCCTATATAGCAACAGGATTCTTATCTCTCACCCTTTATAAAAACGGGAGTCTTCTCGGCTGAGATAAAACAATCGTCTGTATTCTTCTTCCACCTCTTCAAACGGCCGCACAGTATAATCCAGCTTAATATGGATTTCCGGCGGGTCCCCGGGTTGTTTTTCATTCAGCAGCTCTTCCAGATCATACCAGAGCATAGCATTATCAATTGTCTTCACTGCTTCCCACTCTGTTTCTGTCAGATCAGAATTAAGAAATTTCTTAAAAATCATGCTTAAAAGCTTATCTTCCTGCTCCTGATATGCTTCCAGTTCTTTCTTAAAGGGCCGTGGTACATCAGACATATAGCATTCGCTTGCATCATGTAAAAGACATGCCAGTATGATCTTATTTGAAAATCCTCTGGCACGTGCTTCCTTTGCACAACATATGCTGTGCTCTGCCACTGACCAAAAGGAATGTACATGACCATTTCCCCGGCATATCATAGGCAGCGCATGGGCAATATCTTCCATACAGATTGCCGAAGGATCCGGATCTGTAGGATAGAAATGTTTCCCGGTAAAAGTTGTAATATAATCGCCCATTATTTCACAACTTTCAATTCATATTGTCTGGTGCCCAGTCCCACCTTCTCGGCCTGATCTAATGTTGCCTTCCACTCAATATTGGGATTGGAATCTTTGAAATGATCATGATGACAATGCCAGCCCGGCTCTGCCAGATGCTCTCCCAGCTGACTGTTCCTGATAGGTGTTTCTTTCAGACATGCATCTGCACATGCCTGATCCAGCGCTACAGGGTCAAAGCTTGCAAACATTCCTACATCTGGAAGGATTGGAGCGTCATTCTCCCCATGGCAATCACAGTTAGGACTGATATCCTGCACCAGTGAAACGTGAAAACAAGGGCGTCCATGACAGACAGCCTGTGCGTACTCTGCCATTTTACGATCCAGAAGTTCATTTGCACAGCTATTCGGATTGTATACTGCATCATAGCTACAGGCTCCAATACAGCGGCCACAGCCTTTGCATTTGTCATAATCGATCACAGCCTTTTTATTAACATATGTAATGGCATCGCTTCCGCACTCCTTTGAACAGCGTTTGCAGCCACGACAGGCTTCTGCGTTGATGGCCGGCTTCCCGCTGGCATGCTGCTGCATCTTTCCTGCACGGCTTCCACAGCCCATTCCAATATTCTTCATGGTTCCACCAAAACCGGTAGCTTCATGTCCTTTAAAATGGGTAAGACTGATAAAAATATCTGCATCCATAATAGCACGTCCGATTCTTGCGGTCTTGCAATATTCTCCGTTTACCACAGGTACTTCGATTTCATCCGTACCTCTTAAGCCATCTCCGATCAGGATCTGACATCCGGTAGTAATGGGATTAAATCCATTAATATTGGCACAGTCCAGATGTTCCAGTGCATTTTTCCTGCTTCCCGGATAAAGCGTGTTGCAGTCTGTAAGGAATGGCATTCCTCCCTGCTCCTTACACAGATCCGCCACTACCTTTGCGTAGTTCGGACGAAGAAAGGCCATATTGCCCAGCTCTCCAAAATGCATTTTGATTGCCACAAATTTCCCATCCATATCAATGTCTTTAATTCCTGCTGCAATGCAAAGCTTTCTCAGCTTATCCAGCTGGCTGGTTCCCACTTTGCAACGAAAATCCGTAAAATAAACAGTTGATTTTTCCATAATATACAAACCTCCTGAAAAGAATATTCCAGACATATGATCACACAAACATCCCATATCTTCCACATAGTGATCATATTCTCTACTAAATAGCATACCAAAAGTATGTTTGAAGTCAAGTTTTTTAAATAATTAAATTGCGTAAAAAACGAACCGCCCCGATAGCAATGGCTCAAACTATGAGAAACACGCTCCGCGAGTTTCTCAAGTTATCGCGGCAGTCGCCAAGGTCTCGTGCAAGCACGGACTTTGGCTCGTTGCTCGCGTAAAAAAAAGACAGAGCTTCATGCTCTGTCCCTTTCTTTTATCAGCGTGCGTTAGAGGATTCGAACCCCCGGCCTTTTGGTCCGTAGCCAAACGCTCTATCCAGCTGAGCTAAACGCACATCTTTTGCGAACTTGTTTCGCAACACTGAATATATTAGCGTATACGGACATTTTTGTCAAGCCTTTTTTATATTTTTTTATCGCATTTTTTTACATTGCTTTACAGCACTTTTTAACACTGCTTTACCGCACTTTTATTTCTCAAGGCTTCCACTAAATATAAAGCCGGAAGAATCAGCATATTCACCACTCCGATTGGCTGAAACTGCCCTACATACCAAATATATTGCCGCCATTCCGATGATCTTCAGCATCAATTCACCAGGTGCAGTCTTCCTGACGGTTACAAATAAATTCCTCATAGCCAGCTCTACCAAGCTTTAGGCATCAAGCAAAAAAGCTTTATATGCTTTCTTAGCCTCATATACATCTGCCTTACTTGTAGCTTCCCATGGAGCATGCATGCTTAATACAGCCACTCCACTGTCAATTACTTCCATCTCATAAAGAGCTGCAATATAAGCGATGGTTCCGCCGCCACCAAAATCTACTTTTCCAAGCTCTGCTGTCTGGAATGCAACGTTGTGGTCATCAAAAATCTTGCGCACTCTTGCCACATATTCTGCGTTTGCATCATTAGAACCGGACTTTCCTCTTGCTCCTGTAAATTTGTTCAATACGATTCCTCTTCCCAGATATGCGGAATTCTTTTTTTCAAAAGCCTCTGCATATGCCGGATCATATCCTGCACTTACATCAGAAGAAAGCATGCTGGATCTGGAAAGTGCCCGTCTTACCTTTAACTCGCTGTACTGTCCAAGTGCTTCCATAAGCTCTGCCACACTGTTTTCAAAGAATCTGGACTGCATACCTGTAGCACCCACACTTCCGATCTCTTCCTTGTCTACCAACAGGCAGCAATGGGTACGCATTGGTGTATCCTCAAGCTCCAGCTGTGCCAGCAGTGAAGTATATGCACAAACTCTGTCATCCTGCCCGTAGGCAATGATCATGCTTCGATCAAGTCCGCCTTCTCTTGCTTTTCCTGCCGGAACGATCTCCAGTTCTGCTGAAAGAAAATCTTCCTCATCAATCCCATATTTTTCATTGAGTAGCTTCAGCACATTCTCTTTTACAGCTTCTTTCTTCTTGTCATCTGGCAGATCCTTCAACGGTTTGGTACCGATCAGGATATCAAGATTCTCTCCTTCGATCACTTCTGCAGCTGTCTTCTGAAGCTGCTTTGCGGAAAGGTGGATCAGCAGATCTGTAATATAAAGCACAGGATCTGACTCATCCTCACCAATCTTTATATCAACAACTGTACCGTCTTTTCTTACGACTACACCATGCATTGCCAAAGGCAGGGCTACCCACTGGTATTTCTTTACTCCGCCATAATAATGTGTGTCAAGATAAGCTAGGTCTGTGTCCTCATACAAAGGATTCTGTTTGATATCCAGCCTTGGAGAATCAATGTGTGCGCAAAGGATATTCATACCTTTTTCCAAAGGCTCCTGGCCGATATGATAAAGGGCAATGATCTTTTTCATGCCAACTGTGTATACTTTGTCCCCTGCTTTTACAGATCCTCCCTCTGCCAGTTTTTTCTCAAGAGACTCATATCCTGCTGCCTCAGCTTCACGGATGATCTGTGTAACACATTCTCTCTCGGTCTTGCCTTGATCCAGGAAATAACGATATTTCGCTGCTGTTTCCTCCAGTTCTTTTTCTTCTGCTTCTGTATAAGCAAGCCATGCATTTCTACGTTCCATGTTTCTGTTCCGCCTTTCTTTTTTTACCGTACAAATCTTTATTTATTATAAACCAATATCCGTTTTTTTTCCACTGAATTATGTCAGTATGATAAAACACCTATCTCTGAACAAATCCTTTTTTATTTAATACAGTTGTGATACAGTAATCATAAGAACCCAGGATCAAAAGGAGGAAATGTTATGCAATCAGCGGCTCAGCTCCAGGAACTTCTTCGTTCCATTAACAGAAAAAGCTATCCTGCTTATAAATCAACAAAAGGAACTTATCAATTTAAAAACTATATCCTGTCCATCGACCATGTACAAGGCGATCCATTCGCCTCTCCCTCTCACGTAAGCATCCGGATCCGTCACACAGACAGCCGGATTCCTGCAGAATATTATCAGGATACCCTTACCCAAATTACTCTTGCAGACTTCCTTACCAGACAGTTTGAGCGCCAGGTCAGCCAATATACCTTCCGTGCAAAAGGCTCCGGGAAAAGCGGCCTGATCCTTGTTACGCACTGTGGACAGGAGGTACTTTCCCGCACTGCCTGTCAGATTACAGATCAGGAGATTGTGGTTCGTTTTTTCATTGGCTTTCCGGCAAACGGCCGTACAATCAATTCAGCAGAGCTTGAAAAAATACTCTTTGAATTCCTGCCGGTATGCGTTCAGAAATCCTTTTTTTACAGAAACCTTAACAGCAAAGAGCTGGAAAAACATATCCATACAGCCCAGGATCAGGAATATATCCGCCAGCAGCTTCCAGTCCGCCACTTATGTGCTTTTGTTGCTGACAATGCCATTCTTCCCCGAGAAAGTGGAATTTCATCAAAACCAATGAAGAATTGTGTGCCTTTTGCTTCTCCGGAAAGTCTTCGCATTACCATGGATCTTCCTCATCACGGAACCATCACAGGCATGGGTATTCCCTGGGGCATTACCCTGATCGTGGGCGGTGGATACCATGGCAAATCCACGCTTCTAAATGCGCTGGAGCTAGGAGTCTATAATCATATTCCAGGGGATGGCCGTGAATATGTGATCACAGATATCTCCGCACAAAAACTCCGTTCCGAAGACGGACGTTTTATTAAAGATGTGGATATTTCCATGTTCATCAATGATCTTCCCAATAAAAAAGACACCCGCAATTTCTGTACTGAGGATGCCAGTGGCAGCACTTCCCAGGCTGCTGCCATTATTGAGGGTATCCAGTCCGGCAGCCGTTTATTCCTTCTGGATGAAGATACCTCTGCTACCAATTTTATGGTTCGGGATGCTTTTATGCAAAAAGTGATCCTTAGAGAAAAGGAGCCAATCACCCCGTTTTTGGAACGTGCTGTGGACCTTTATACCAAAGCCGGGATTTCCACTATTCTTGTTGCAGGAAGCTCTGGTGCTTTTTTCCACATTGCAGATACAGTTATCCAGATGGACAACTATGTTCCGGTGGATATCACCTCCAAAGTCAAAAAGCTTTGCCTGGATTTCCCTCTTCCTGCTTCGGACACACCAGACTTTGTACTGCCAAAGAATCATCGGATTATGACGAAAGCCCCCACTACAAAAACACACAAGGATTATTATGGAAACACCAGAAATCAGCCTGAACGGCTGAAAGTCAAAAATCATGGCTGTGACGGATTTTCCCTTGGTAAACAGGAAATAGACCTGCATTATATTGAACAGCTGATCGACAGTGAGCAAACCGCCTCTCTTGGTCTGCTTCTAAAATATGCATCAGAACATTTGATAGATGGTAAACGGACAATTGATGAGATTATTGCTTTCCTTGCTTCCCATCTGGAAAAAGAAGGACTTGCATTCTTCTTTGACGGGTATACCTCCTGTGGCTATGCTATCCCCAGGATCCAGGAAATCTACTCCTGTTTTAACCGCTGCCGCAGACCCTGAGTTTCATACAAACTGATATATCAGCTGGGAGATGGCTCCCACCTCTATAGGATGGTGAGCAACAAGTTGATATCAGTGGTGGGAGTCAATCCCCCAGCTGATACAGCCTCCGGCAGGATTGCAGAGGTGCGCAGGAGAAGTATGTCATGCAATTGCATGACGCGCACCTCGCAGCAAGAATGCCGAGGCATTCTTGAATCAGCATATACAAAACCACCACCCTATAACTGTTCTTGTATATAAGGTGGTGGTTTATGTTTTTGTTTTACATTTTTCTAGGGAAAGGAAAGAGTTTGTCTTAAGAGTTCTTTCTCTTAAGATGTATATATCATACAATACAAATGTGAGAAAACTTTGTCCTATTTCTAATAAATCTATAAAATTTATAAAAAAACTGGTAGCAATTATAAACATGCCACCCCCATTGCAAACACCAGATTATATCCAGTAACCTTAGTATTGAATGTTTTTCCTGTCCAAATACTTCTTTACCTCAGCAATGATAAGTTCTGCAGCTGCATACTGTTCTTCAGCATCTGTAGAGGACGCAATATAAAAATCGTCATAATCACTAGTTTCACGTTCTTGTTTTAATCTTCCCAGTTTTTTTCCAATCTCTCTTGGAAAAATATCTGTTGCAACATATGTCTTATTAAAATGTGCAACAGCATCTTTATGTCTCTTAAAATCTATCTCTTCTAA
Source organism: Blautia sp. 1033sp1_1033st1_G9_1033SCRN_220408 (assembly GCF_040929965.1). Taxonomy (NCBI): domain Bacteria; kingdom Bacillati; phylum Bacillota; class Clostridia; order Lachnospirales; family Lachnospiraceae; genus Blautia; species Blautia sp. 1033sp1_1033st1_G9_1033SCRN_220408. The sequence continues at coordinate 33,253 of NZ_JBFKZO010000025.1, forward strand.
AGCCAACACCGCCTTCACCGCATAAAAGGCAGCATAATAGCTACGGTTTATTGAATCCTTATAATGCTGGCTTTCCAGACATAATGCAGATACACCCAACGTCTCAATTGCGCTTCTCATGCGATATATACACAAATCTATTTTCTTTTCACTCACTAACTACTATCCCCTCATCCCTCACGTTTCGATAAAAAGGTAACGTATCTACCCAATATTCATACTGTTCTTCATTTTTGATAACTGGAGATATTTCAATCCCTGTGTTCATCTCTACCTCAAAAGCAAGATCATAAATATCGTTTTTAACAGTCCGAATTTCTTCATCAGTCATTTTTACCAGTATCATAATATCTACGTCAGAATTATCTCGATAATCGCCTCTGGCGTACGAACCATATACAATAACCTTTGTCAGTTTTTCTCCCAGCAAACGCTTCACTTCCCGTGAAAAATTATATATAATGCTGCTTACATTTTCCGGCATACAATCACTTCCTTCATCAGACATTCATGTTCCTTATATATTGCCATAAGAATTCCTATGATTCCCATAATTCTAAGTCCATCTGCACTGATACATTTCTTACTTTTGCTTCATCCATCAGCAGTAAATCCTCTTTTAATTCATCCGTGAAAACGATTGCTTCACTCGCTCCCCTGGTCAAGACCAGTTGCTCTCTTCAACAGCTTACTCCTTTTTTATATTATAGCTAATATCCTCCCTTTCTACAACTGCAACATTGAAAAAGGGAGTTTCAAACGTTTCAGTCATTATAGTTTTACTCTTTCTTAATATACATTTCCATATATTTATTTTCATCAACTAATGTATAATTCTTTTTTAAGTAGGTTTTTATCTGTGTATCATACTTGGCCGTTTGAAAAATCTTTTTTTTCTTATAATCCCTATACTTGATCACTACGATCTCGTTTCTGCCGCTTAATATGGATTCTGCCTGACTGTCAATGGGTTCCGGAAATTTACTATAACTGATGGATGGAATGTAAAAATATTTTTCCTGGGGAATAACACCAAAACTATTATAAGGCTGTATATAATACCTTGAATTTCAATATATATCCGGAAAAAATAACCAAGCATAAAGAAATCATGGACAGGTAAACCACCCAGGATGTCTTTACAGATGTAAATAGTGAAAGAATCCGGAATTTTCCACTATCGGCATATGCCAGATTAAACAAAATAGACTGTTGAAACATATCTTTTAAGCTATGGGTGTACGCTCCATAAAGAAGCATTGGGCTAAACCCAAGAATCAAGCCAAGCATCCCGGATAAAATATTAGCCCCCGCATTCTTAAACTTACGGTTCGCAAACAGTCCCCATAGTATTAGGACAGCAATGGGAACCCACATAGCTGCAAGATTCGCACGCAGACCCAGCATATAAAGCCTTGGTAAAAAAAAGTATAATTCCACTTGTCAGTGCCGTGTATCATCTTCAAACGTTTCACAAAAACGGACAGCAAAAGACGGTTCTTCATTACCGGCATACAGGTGGGAAATATCCCCCATATAGTTCATACGGAAAGCACCGATTCCCTTTTTACGTTCTTCAGAAATCAAAAGCGTTACAGCTGAAGGCAGCACGCAGGTGTTGTGCCACAGGATCATAGGTGATACTCCCAACAAATGGCTTAAAAGGACACATTCCAATCCAAAATGACAGAAAAGGACTACCAGGTCGTGATTTGCTTTTACCACCCGATAAAAATGACCTTCTCTTTTATAACCATATCCTTCCATAAACTGGTCAAATTCCTGGATGACCTGATCATATTTCTCCTTTACCCCATATTTCTGCATATATTCATTTTCAAGCCATTGGTCATAATGGAAAAAGCGTTCGTCAGCCATCCAATCCTGAGGCAGCCAGTCCCAGGTCACTGTATCTTTTTCCGGATAATTCGGTTTACGCATAGGTGCATCAAATTCATGCAGCCAGGGCAGCACTTTTGCCTGCCGCCCCATTTTCTTTAATGTAAAGGACGCCGTATCCTGTGCCCTTCCCAGTGGTGAAACATAAAAGTCCTTTATATCCAGCTTGCTCAGTCTCTTTGCAAGCAATTCTGCTTCTCGCCATCCCTTCGGTGTCAGTGAATCTATGGAGTAATCCGGCTCTCCATGCCGCACGATCATTAATTTCATTTTCAAATTCCTTTCTGTATTCCATTACTCATTCTGTAGAATAAAATACCAAAAATCCTATGAAAACTCAAGACAGGAAGCAATCTTCCGTAACTGAACTGCTTACATTTTTATTCTCAATATGGTATGATAATAATATCAAAAGATGTGCAGCGATTACAAGGATGAGCTTATAATATTATGCCCAATCCTAAACCACTCATTTATCAGAAAGGAGCATGTGTATATGAAAAAGAAAATCCAACCAATCCTTTTAATGTCACTATTGTTTTTGTTCTCCATACTGATCATATCTGTTCCAGCTCAGGCTGCCGGTCCGGAAGCTACAACTGTTAAGTTCAAAACCTCTTATACAAATTCCAAAGAACGCATGATCGTAAGGGGGCTGGACGCAAATAAGCAAGCGGTCTGGAAATATGTTACAAAGAAATACACGGCTACAGAGCTTCCTAAAACCAAATGTATCGTCCGCAAGGATAAGGTTTATATTTTTGATAATTCCAAAATCGTTGTCCTTAGAAAAAAAGACGGCAAAAAATTATGGACGGCAAAAAAAGTCAGTCCGGCAGGACATCTTTGCAAATTTGACAAAAATGGCAACCTGTATGTAACAGGCTACTATGATCAAACTGTTTACAAAGTATCTAAAAAGGGCAAGATTCTCTGGAAAACAAACATATCCAAAACCGGTAATTACTGGCCTTATAAAATAACCGTTTCCCGCAATAAGATAACCATTCTGTATGAATGCAGTCCTGATGATTATTCATCTGATAAAACACACAAAATTGTTTTTAATTCAAAAAATGGTAAAATCATAAAATATTCATAAGTTAACGATCATGAAATGAATCACAAAAACAGCGACAGAGCCCTGTCGCTGTTTTTGATGAATCCCATCAGTTCAATAATCAACTTACTGTTCTTTTTACTGTTCTTTTTACTGTTCTTTTTACTGTTCTTTTTATTCTTCTTTTTCCATCTTTGGGCTGGCATCAAAACAGTCGTCCGGTATTTTCGTCAGACTTTCCGGCATATCTACCTGCTCCAGATTCTCACAGAAAGAAGCAAACATGGATGGTAATTCCGTTATACCCTCACCCAATGTGATCTTTTTAATTTTTGAACCGGAAAACGTTCCGTAACCTTCAAAAACACATTCTTCTCCAAATACCGCTTCCTCAAATCCTGAACTGTTAAAGCAGCAGCTTCCTATTTTTGAACCCTTTCCTATGTGAATATATCCTCCGGCACCTGCGCCATCAAAAACTGAATCTGCAAGAAAATGATTCTTTAATGACAGATCCACATCTCTCAAGGCTGTGCAGTTTCTAAATGCAGAGTTCTGAAGTTGCATAACACGGTTTCCAAAAACCACTGTTTCCAGACTGGTGCAGCCCGAAAAAGCATACGGACCGATCCATGTCAGAGAATCCGGAAGTATTACTTTCTTCAGACTGGTACACCCCTCGAAAGCAGAGTCATCAATCGAGAGCATTCCAGCCGGACATTCAACGGAAGTAATCTTTGTATTGTCCTTAAATGCCACTGCCGCAACACCCTTCATGTCAGTACCATCGATACTGGAAGGTAAGACAAGATCTGTTTCTTCTCCTGTATAACCGCTTACCTTCATCCCATTATTCTTTTCATACCCTGTACCACTCTTCTGTCCCTTTTCAGGATTTTCAAGCAGCTCCTGATCGATCTCCAGACTTTCCAATAATGTTTTCATTTCTTCTCTGTCCAGGAATTTCCAAAGCTCTTCTTCAGAGCAGTCAGGAATACTCACAAGTATCACCAAACTCTTCCGGTCAGTCAGGTTCTTATGCAGGGTTATGTGCGAATCCTGCTTATTGCATGCCACGTAATAATGACTGTCACCTACGTCTATTTCTTTTATGGCTCCGTCTGCTCTTGATTCTGCCTGTGCCTTTGCGTCTGGAGCTGAAATAGTCTGAATATTCAGGAGGCCCTCATAAGCACAATGGATCTTTCCACCTATAAAGAAATCATCTAATTCTCTGCCCTGCCATCGAGTCGGCATTTTCACTGTAATTCCTTTGGAAGTTACTTCTTCATACTGGATTCCTTCCTGGAATTTGATTCCATTCAGTACCGTCTGTATCAGTTCATCTTCCATCACTGTATATATGTCATCAAAACGTTCCGTGGTTTTTACCTCAATCTGCAGGCCATCCCATGGTCCTATATAATGATCCTCATATTTGAGAATCGCAGCATACTCTCCTGTGCCCAGATATATTGCGGTCTGATCTGGTCCGTTTTTAGATTCATCCAGATTGGAACTAAATACAATTGCATTCATACCGCAGATATTGGTTTCTTCGGTTTTGACCTGCTTTGCGCCTTCTTCCCGGTATTTCTGTGCAGATTCTATACTCAAAATACAATTAGAAATCTGCCCTGCTGTTATAGGCTCAATTGTCATCGTCCATTTCCCGTTTGGATCTGTAAATTCCAGTTGGCCTTCCTGCTCTATTGGTTCTTCCGCTTCATAGGGCAGAGTAATCGTAAGATTTCCTTCTGCATAATCATACTCTTTGTACTCTGGAATCGGTGTAGGTGTCGCTGTCGGTGCTGGTGTGGCCGTTGGTTCTGGCGTCACTGTCGGTTCCGGTGCTTTTGTGGGTGCTGGTGTCTCTGTAGGGGCAGGTGCCTCTGTGGACGCAGCCTCTTCTTTGGATTCCTTCTCTCCACATGCACACAAAAGAAACATACACAAAAATACAGCCGTAAGCATTATTCTTTTTAAGCTTTTCACATCTATTCTCCTTTCCAAATCTTTCATAGTACAGCATTCTGCAAATAGCTGTACTAAATGATGTCGCCGGCAGGTGATATGTCTGTAAGCTACACAGTCTTTTACTCCCTTTTCAAACCTTACGTCATGGGGTAAGGCGCTGTCCGCAGTATTCACAATTGCTCAGACGGCCTTTTATGACCTGATTCTTCGCGCCGCAGCTGGAACAGGTAACTGTAATATAAATCTTCTCATTCACACGTCGGTTTGGTGCAGTAATCAATATATAATCCCCTTCTCTGTCTATCTGGATATTCCGAATATATCCTCTGGCAATATATTTTTCCAGTTTTTTTACTGCACCTTTTCCCATCTCCTTCTCATACTTTTCAAATGAGAGCGTACTCTGCGCATAAGATTCAAACCAGCAGGCAATTTCACTGGCTTGTTTCTTCTTTCGTATTTTCTGAATTTCCCTGAAAGTAGGATACAGAAACAACAATCCCAGTAAGATCTCTGTTGCTGCCATTCCCAATCGTCTTTCACCAATATACTTTTCTGAGGCGCCAATAGCACCCAGGGACAAAAGTATACATAAGCCACAAAGAACCCATTTTATTTTCCCCAGAACTCCTGCTTTTTTATTTTTTTCCGTCAAAAAATCACTCATGTCTGTTTCCTCTTTCTCTGGTTAATCAAATGCAATGATATATTGGTGAATCTTCTGTCTGTCCCTGCGAAATACCTTTATCAGCCTGCTCCCAGCAGAAGCCATGCGTCGCCTGTCGCATCATAGTAATAAACCACATTGTCTCCTACTGCATAATAATTTTCTTTTGTAAAATGATCCTCATGATCTGTTCCAAGTACAAATACCGGACAATTTCTTCCTTCAATGTATTCCTCTGTACCTGTATACCACAATGACATACCAAGCCCCAGATAGTAACGCACCTCGTCAGTTTGTGAAAGCACTTCCCGGGCAATATTTATATCCAATGATGAATCATCCTCCGAGTGATACTCCTCCCAATCATGATATATGGAAAAATCATAACAGTAAGCTTCTGTGGCAAGATGCCCGTCCTTTAGTGATACCATAGGATGGTATTGCACACTCATATTCTGCTTCTGCACTGAAACCATCACATTGGAATGAATCTCACTCATATTGCATCGCAATATAATGATTTCGTCCTCCTGCCCTATATAATATGGGGCGTTCAGGTCATCCAGATATTCCCCATCTTCCGTAATCTGAGTCGGATACACACTGATCTTACAATCGCATCCCGGAACAATAGCATAAATTTCATATCCCCCTGCATCAACAACTGTCCCCTCCTGTAAGAAAGGATAAGCCGCTGCCACTTCTTCCATTTTAGTATATTCAAGTATATCTGACGCTTCTGCAGTTTCATAGGTATATCCAAGAAATGCCATTCCCACCTGACATTCATTTTCCCTGATGATATCCCTTAAAATTGCCAGATTCTCTTCTGCCCCAGGTATTTGGGCAGACACTTCTCTCACACATTTCCCATAAATACCAAAAGAAAGCAGTGCCGCACAAACACATACAACAACAGAAAATTTTTTCATGCTCGTATCTCCTTCCTGTCAGAATATGTTTCTACATTCTGTGTGTTTTCATAACTGTTCTGTATCCTCACAGTTACGGATTTTCTATTTTAGTGTAGTCACAATCAATTTACTTTCCAGTGCAGCTGCTATCAGGTCTTCCTTGCAGCTATATCCTGCCTTGGCAATCATTTCCTGAAAATTCCATCTTACCCCAGAGGTGGAACATTCCATTTTCTTGGCAATCTCTGAATATGACATTCCATGAATATACAGGCGCAGCATCTCCAGCTGTCTGGGGCTGATATCTCCACTTGTGATCCAGTTAAGTTCCACCTTCGGCGTTACATCCGGAAATACACGCTCACCATTTAAAGTTCTGTAAATCACATTCCGTATTTCCTCTTCACCATGATCCTTATACCAGAGGCTATCTGCACATCCGCTTTTGGCTCTTTCCAGCACTTTTGGATCAATCAGGGAAGTAACAATCAAAACCTTTGTATGTGGATACTTTTCCCTGATCGTTTTGCCGGCACTTAATCCATCATGATTATGAAATGTCTGCACATCCATAAGCACAAGATCTATTGCCGAATAACCACAGATCTTTACAGCTTCACGGGCATCCGAAATCGTCTGGACATGTCGTAATTCCGAATCCTGCATAAGCATATATTCAAAATACTTCTGCATGATCTTCTGATCTTCTACTATCAGTACCCGTACCATCGAATCTCATCCTTTCTGTCAGAGGCATTTTCAATACCAGGCAAAACTCAGGGGCAAAAGAAATCTGCATCATACATTTCTCTGATTCAACCGCTTTTCTCAGTGCTGACAAGCCACCGCCTTCTTCTGCATTTTGTTCAGGCGCATCTCCATCATTGGTGATCTGAATGTTGTATTCATCTGCGCATTTATCTATCTTCACAAAAACGATACTGCCATGGGCATGTCTGGCGCAGTTTGTCACACATTCACGAATTGCTCTGTCTGCCAGCAGCCTATATGCAGGATGCTGCGGAAAGCTTCCAATGATCTGAACGGAGATTCCAAGCTCTTCCGCATGTTTCACTGTGTCCTCATACAGCTCTTCCATATTTTCAACTGTTGAACCAGTAAGAATATAAACCTGGTGCTTCAATGTGGACAACTGTTTATCCATTTTATCCTGTTTTTCTTTTCTTTCCAATATTCTGCGTATTGACAGTAAGCTTCGTCCAAAATTATCGTGAACCTGCATTTTCAAAGCAAGAGTTTCCTGTTCTCTGATCTTATCTCCGATTTTTTCGTACATTTCCTCCAGCTTACAGTTCAGAATCGCCAATTCTTCATTGTTTGCCCGGATTTTTTCACTATTGTAGTATATTTCTGACACATTAACAGCTACTGTCTGCAGGTATCCCGCAAAATCCGGTTCCTGCAGATGATATTCCTGAAACATCCAAACAGAAGCATCCGGAAAATAAAATACATTGCTGTCGCTGCTCAACCTGAAAAAACCTTCGGAAACAGGCTCGCCATTCATTACTTTTCGCAAGGTTTCATAATCCTGCAGATAGGAACCTGTCATCATTCTGCACAATTCCTGCATCTTGGTATTACATAAAACAATCCTTCCCAGAGGATCTGAAAAGCACACCCCGCAGGGAACATCATCCACCGCTTCATTCACAGACCAGTATGATAAAGAATGCTGATATCTGCGTTTCTCCCTCCAGATCGCCCAGCAAAGATACAAAGTCAATACAATCACCACTGCAATTAAAATGCTGACCGGATACCTAAGCATAGGCTGATATGCGCTTTCTCCCAGGCAATACCTGTGGTCATTCATAAGAAAACCCATAAGAATAAAAGAAACTACAAAAACAGTCATTGCCGTTATGATTTTCTTTTTCCCGGACAAACCGGTGATTCTTGCCATCAGAAGGATCAATTCCAGAATCAGGCATATCTCAAGGAGAATCATCAGAAAATTCTGCATTACCATGCTGCATTCCCCAAAACTGGTCATCTGCTGCCTCCTTTTCTGAGTACGATACACCCAACAAACCATTCATTTTCATCTTCCTGCTGCACTTTTAATTCCGGTCTTTCCGACACTAAGTCACGCAGATCCGCTTCTGACACAATATGAACGGAAATTCGAAGATCCTCATCAATCTGCGATACACGGTAAAATATAGAATGCATAACATCAGATAACTGTTCCACAAGCCATTCAAAAGTATCATAGCATTTTAGTATATCATCTGCATTCAGCTGCACATCTCCGCTTTCAACGTAATAAGCAGCACGAATCTTGCATAGTTTTAAGCTATCACAGGATTCTGCAATGCTTTGTCTAAGATCTTCCATTGTAAGCAGATTTCCATCTGATGTGTACTGTGTCAATACCAGATTCTTTCTCCGCTTCAAATACGTACCAACAACTACAATTTTACCAAGAATCCAATTATATCGTTCCCTGGACTCTGTCTTTTCCAGTTCATCCATCAGCTGTGACAGCAATTCCAGCTGGCCGGCAGTCTGACTCTGTATCATATTTAACAGCCGATTTTGTTCTTCAGCTTTTCTCCGCTCTGCTTCTTTCTGATAGGTTTTTTTCAACAGCCTGTTTCTAGCAATCAGTTCTTCCTGCTGTTCCCGAATATCCTGATATTGATCCAGCAATACCGAAATATCTTCCGACCAAAACAGATGCCCTCCTCTTATGGGAATGTGGTTGATCCGAATCCCCTGTTCTTGTACAAATGATCTGTTAACGATCATTGAACGCAATTCAGGCGAAAGCTGCGGAAAATCACCGGAATGATAATAACGCTGAAAAGAATAATCTGTGATCTCTGCATCCAATCCTCCGGAAGTCTGAAATAATTCAAAATAACGATTGTTCGTCTGTATCAGTCCGCATAAGATACAGCCCTGATAAATTGCTGCCATTAAAAGACAACATACTGCAGTCATATCCCCTGCAAAGGTTTGGATAAAAGGCAGTCGGAATATATTTCCTATGTTCCATCCCAGGAGCAGGATTCCCGGAATAATTGGCAGCCAGAACTGCTTCTTTCCCGGGATTCTGCTTTTTCTGATCAGTATGATTTCCATTCCTGTCAGGCAAATCAACATCCATCCCTGTATCACCATAAAAAGAATGCCATAACTGTAATCGTTATCTGAAAATGGAGGCTGTTTTGCAAAATGAAATACCATCTGATGTAAATCGTTTGTAAAAACACTTACGATCAATACCACCGCCACAGTCAACAGGATTTTGATTCTTCTGACTGTTTTCTCTTCATCCTTTTCACCAAAAAACATGGCTGCTGCCAAACCCAAAACCGGGATTAAAATCATTGGAATATAATACAGATACCAACAAACGTGTTCTCCAAGGGGGTCATGAAGAATATGAAATTTCACTGTCCTTACAAAAAACCAGAATACCATCAGACAGCCAATTGCAGTGAGGCATCTGCGCATTTTCTTATGTACTACGTGCTTTTCCAGGTAAATCACCCAGGCACAGTAAATACCCAGATAAATACAGTTACGGCACTGGTCTGCAATGTTTCTCATAAAAACATTTTCCGGTCGTGCCAGCCTGCAGATATAAGCCAGTAACACGCTTATCAAAATCACTCCACACGACAGCATCTTTTTTTTATTGTATGTCATGAAAATTCCTCTCTCATTAATACTTTATTGTACTAAGTATACTATAAAGCCCATGTACTGGCATATAGTTTTTAGAGAAATTGGTTATCTGTTCACACCGGGTAGGCTGGCAATCATTAGAAACTTCCACAAAATCTTTTTATCTCAGTCGAGAAGACTCCCACCTCTTTCAGGTGGTGAGTAACAGCAAGTTCATCTCATTGGGAGTCACAGGACGGTCTATCATAACCTTTTGTTTATATTTTTAAAACGGTCTCGGCAGACCACAGTATTCGCAAAATCTTCCTGTATTCTCTGCGCCACACTGACATTTCCAGGAATTACCCTCTGGCTGCATTCCTCCGTTCATGTTCATCCCGCACATTCCCGGCTGCATCCCTCCGTTCATGTTCATCCCGGACATTCCCGGCTGCATCCCTCCGTTCATGTTCATCCCGGACATTCCCGGCTGCATTCCTCCGTTCATGTTCATCCCGGACATTCCCGGCTGCATTCCGTTCATATTCATCCCGGACATTCCCGGCTGCATTCCTCCGTTCATGTTCATCCCGGACATTCCCGGCTGCATCCCTCCGTTCATATTCATCCCGGACATTCCCGGCTGCATTCCTCCGTTCATGTTCATCCCGGACATTCCTGGCTGCATCCCTCCGTTCATGTTCATCCCGGACATTCCCGGCTGCATTCCGGCTGCATTTGGTGTCAGTGCGGCAACAATCTGATATCCCGTCTGCTCTACTTCCATCAATTCGTTTCTCTTTTCACTACTTATGGAAAATGTATTCAAACGAAAATCCATATCATCAAACCAGGGAGTATTAACCTTTATACGCATCGTATAATCATATTCATAGTTATATACTGGTGGCTGATAGCTTACTGTCTTTCCATCCTTTGTATATGTTTCTTCAAGCTGCTGTTGCTCTACCTCTACTCTGCACTGCACAATAGCTGATAAAGGAACGATATCTGGGTTTTCATTCACATCCAGTTTTCGTGCAACTGTAAAATTTCCCTTATGATCATCAATAAAAACAGTGTAATTTCTGGTATTGATCTGACGGGTAACGCAAAAATCCATTACCGCCTTTTTATTCTTTTCACGATATTCCAATTGACGTTTGATATCCTCTACTGTGCTGTGCCGCCGCTCTTCAAACCATGGTGATAATTTTTTTGCACAATCCTTACACAAATTTCCGTCGTCTAATTTTCTATTTCCAAGTAAACCTATTTTTTCTCCACAGATATCACAAATTTTTTTATCAAATAATCCCATGCCTTACCTCCCTTTTTATCTCAGTCGAGAAGACTCCCACCTCTTTCAGGTGGTGAGTAACAACAAGTTCGTCTCAGTGGGAGTCCAATCTCCGACTGAGATAAACGCTTCGCGAGGATGCGCAGTGATTCCGTAAAGAATATGTCAGCTTACGCTGACCAGAATCACGCGCCAAGTCTCGCAACTGCTCAACTTGAATTCAGTCAAGAAGAATTTCAAAAATGCCTTGGTATTCTTGCCGGAAGATGTGCGTCATGCAACGCATCACATATTTTTCTACACATCTTGGCAATCCTATACTGCCGCACTGGAATAAGATATCTCCGGTACGGCAGTGTTTTACTCTATTCAGTAACAGTTATTTTGTCAAAATATGTCTTTACAGAGAAATCTTCCCCATCTGTTTCAGAATCTTCTGATTCTTCACTGTCATCAGCGTCTGCTTCAAAACAAAGCTTTCCATCATCCAGCAAAGTAAACTTCATAAGATCACAACTGAAGAACATAGTCCCTGCCTCATCTTCGGACACAGCCTTCAAGATCAGGTTATTTCCTTCCACCTCACCTGAAAGCTCTACTTTGCTCTCTTCTCCGCTCTCTATTAAAGAAAGCTCAGCCGTATCCCCTTGAACTGTCAGCATCATCTCGAATCCAGTCAGTTCAGCATCGACCGGCATCTGCATTCCAAATGCTTCCATCAAAGTACACATCCATTCTCCTTCAAAATCCTCTATTGCAGGATTTTCTACCGGTTCACCAGGTACATATGGCTCATATTCTTCTTTTTCCTGGCTCATGATCATTGTCATTCCGTCTGCATCTATAGTTAACTTGCCATCAGCATACTCACATTCTTTAGATTCACCATCATTGGTTATCAGTAATTTATCATCTTCTATTTTCCACTCTGCCTGATCTACCTCTGGCTCCTCTCCACTACTAGATGTCGTTGTCTCTATCTGTCCGCCTTCTTTAATGTCAACGGTTACTTCCATTCCCATTGATTCCGGATGGAACGTCATGTTTCCGCCCATAGAAAGCTCATTTACATACCAGGTTCCAATAACGTCCTTTTCTTCAAGTGCATAAACACTCACGCTCATCATATCTGCCATTATAACTCCAACAGATCCAGCCACCCATAATTTCATTTTTTTGTTCATAAAAACATCTCCTTTCTTGTTATACTCGTGTGTTTTTCGTTCATCTTCATTATACGTAAACACTTCAATATTTACACTAGCACTTCTGACAGTAACTGTTCCAGGTAACATCCTGCCAGGTATTTTGCCAAAAATTCATCAAAAAAAATATGACTACTTCCCGGCATAAAGGAAATAGCCATATTCTTAACTCAGTACAGATACTACACATATCTCTCATTCCTGTAGATGCAAAGATATAAATCTGAAAATGCATCTAATACTATTGAAGAATGTTATCTATTTTGATATTTAATCTGTTCTCCCTGAATTAACGGATAACAAACCAGTTTATCGCTATCCAGATTTTCACTGTGCATATCCACCGCACTGATCTGGTGATTCTCATAGGTATTATAATAATAGATTCCCTTTGTAGCATTACAGCAGGAAGTATACAGCGTAATCTCATACTTTCCATCAGAGACCTGGCAGCAACCGCGCTGCTGATCTACTGATCCTAAAATATGGAAAAACTGGCTGACGCTTTCCATCTCGGATTCACCGGAAAATGAATTTACTTTTGTAAATGCCACACGGACAAAGCGAGAAGCAGAAGATAAATCCCCAGGAAGACCCAGACCTCCCATTCCCCGGCTATAAGCATTAAGATTCAAATCACTTGAAAATGTGTTCACTGGCTGTTTGGGAGAAAGATGCATATAGTTATTCAGCTGAAACATCTGTTGTGGAAAAGGTGGGTTGTTTGTGAGGACTCCTACCTGGTTGTCATAAACATGCAATCCATCAGACATAGATTCTACTGTAATACACTCCTTTTCATCAGCAATAAGCCAATGCAGCTGTGCCAGAGGCAGTTGTTCACTGAAAGGCGTATTCACTATATTAATACGATGAAGCAATTCCCGGGCCTCTGTTACAGAGGAACACTGGCTTAAAATCCAAGGTATAAATTCAAACTGTGCAATATTATCCACTTCGCTCTGTACATCTGAATAAGAAGCATTTCCCACAAAATTAAGACCTGCCATACCGAGTCCTTTTTCATTGATGGCATCATAGTACAGTGGATAGTTTCCCGCAACATGAGCCATCCCGATAATCGCATAATGGTTCTTCAGTTCTCTCACATGTCGAAAATGAAACGGGAAGCTTCGAGGTGTAATAGTAACCTGATCACCATAAGAAAATTCATAATCCAGCGTTCTTCCAAAATAAAAGTCTTTTGTTTTATAAGTAGCTGCTGTACACATAATCGTTTCTCCTATAACACGTTCTGTATTTTCTTTTTTATTATAGCCAAATGAATACTTTTTATCAATGTCATCTTCTACAACATAAAAAAACCCTTGAAAATCAAGGGCTTTAATTAATGCCGCAGACCGGAATCGAACCGGTACGGGTATCACTACCCACGGGATTTTAAGTCCCGGGCGTCTGCCAGTTCCGCCACTGCGGCATGCATATAATTTAGTAAAATAGGATGGGGCCTATAGGGCTCGAACCTATGACCCTCTGCTTGTAAGGCAGATGCTCTCCCAGCTGAGCTAAGACCCCATAAAATTTGCTAAATACAGCAACGACCCGGAAGAGACTCGAACTCTCTACCTCCGCCGTGACAGGGCGGCGCTCCAACCAACTGAGCCACCGGGCCAGAAAAAATATTTATATAACAAAAATGGACCTTCGGGGACTCGAACCCAGGACCGACCGGTTATGAGCCGGTTGCTCTAACCAACTGAGCTAAAGGTCCAAAAAGCCGATGATCGGACTCGAACCGATAACCTGCTGATTACAAATCAGCTGCTCTGCCAATTGAGCCACATCGGCACATAAAAAACATACCAAATGTCAGAGTTAAGCCTCTCAAAAATCTCATTTTGTAAGTGACTCCAAGGGGATTTGAACCCCTGTTACCGCCGTGAAAGGGCGGTGTCTTAACCGCTTGACCATGGAGCCATATTTAATTTTAAACTCCCCCTGTTGGACTCGAACCAACGACACTGCGGTTAACAGCCGCATGCTCTACCGACTGAGCTAAGGAGGAAT
>NZ_JBFKZO010000026.1:0-47034 GCF_040929965.1 Blautia sp. 1033sp1_1033st1_G9_1033SCRN_220408
TGACATACTTCTCCTGCGCACCTCTGCAATCCTGCCGGAGGCTATATCAGCTGGGGGATTGACTCCCAGCTGATATAGCACAAAGGAATCTTCCTCTCCATATAAACGCTTTACAAAATACTTTGTCGGAACTTTTCCTCTAAACATCAGATATCTCTGTTCTTCCAGCTCCTAATTTCACAGTTTCCATATGCGTTATCGCTAAACCCTGAAGTTTGCATCATTGAAAAAAGGGTATAAAAAAACAGTCTGCTCTGACGGAAAATAATTTCATCAAAACAAACTGTTCTTCATATTCAGATGTTCAGCCACAAAACACCCTTTTGACAATTCACTAAACTGATTAATTGCACAGTATTTCCCCTACAGGCTTTCTCTTAGTAGCAATCCCTAATCGTTCCATGTCTAATTTAAAAAGTTCACTTGGATATCCATATGCATCAAATCCCTCTGGCTTGCAGATATCTCTGTTCAGATACTCACTAAGTTCCCATTGATACTTTGTTTCTTTCTCCAACTTTTTATCAAAATACTGTGTATCCATTACCATTCGATTAATGCCACCAACTGCTTTCTTACCATGAGTTTTGGTTACAATTGCATCGCCTGACATTTTAAAATACTGCCCTATCTGATCCTCGGAATATCCCATTTCCTGCATCATCCCATGAATCACACGGCTGATATACATTGCATAGCAATTCCAGTTTCTTTGTTCAATATCTGTCATTGCTATTGTGTAACGATTACTAGCATTTACAATAAACAAGACATTTCTTCCTTTTATTTTCGTCAAATGTGTGTCCCAGCAAAACACAAGTGAAGCACCTTTGCTTTCTTCAATCTTTGTTGTTTTTAGTCGATTTTGAACTGCTTTTGTTGCACCAATCTCCATGTGTATCACCTGCTCATCTCCATGATAACTCCCGAATGACGTTTATCTTCCTTTATCCATTTTTCAAGTTCCCAGAATTTATCTGATACAGGCTTTTTATCATCATTTAGAAAATTTACATACTTTTTAACAAGATCTTCCATATAATTTTACTGCCAGCCTGATATTCTTTCTCAAAATAGTTTCCAATTCTTTTTTCTTATGTCCATGATTTTGAGCCTCCTCAATCTCATGTTAGTCTCAACAAACAATTTCAGAGATGAGACTGACTTGAAACTATAATTTTATAATTTACCTACAAATCCTGGGATTATCGCATTTTGCTATATCATAGAGTCTCACTTAGTCTCAGATCTCGCGAGGCTTCGTTGAGACTAACTCCGAAATATTCTTGAGTAAAAGTTTGGGTGTCACATTGAGTACCAAATTTACTGTCATCAGTCAAAGATTCTAGTGATATCCTGATACCGGTTAATTACACGATAAATCTCTACATACTCACTGCCCACTTTATAGATAATCACATACTCTTCCCATATCGCATATTTATAATCTGTCCGAAAACTGACCCGTTTGAAGAGATCCGCCCCAATTCCAGAAAACATCTGAAGGTTTTCAAATTTACCGTAAATTTCCTTCATGGTCTTTGCCGCATATTCCTCGTTGTCTTCAGCAATGTAATCCCGAATATTCTTCAGATCCTTTGCAACAATCGGAGTGATCCGCAGTTTTAACATCTTATTCCCCCACAAGTGATTTTAATTCATCCAGATCCAGCCAGCCTTCTCCGTCTTTCACTGCTTCTTCGGCTTCCTGCAGCTTCATCAGAAGCTTTTTCTCTGCCCGATCACGCTCATAATCTTCAATATCCATGACAACGAAACGTCCTCTGCCATTTTTGGTCAGATATACTGGTTCTCCTTTATGACAGTTTTTCAGGACTTCATTATAATTTCTCAAATCAGATACTGGTAAAATATTTGCCATATTCTTTCAGCTCCTTTCTTTGATTTATATTGTTTCTGCTACTTCTAGTATACATAAAAAGTTGTAAAATTCAACGTGAAGTTTTACAGCTTTATTCAAACTATGCTTTTTTACCTAAAAGAAGCTGCCCACTACGGACAGCCTCTTCTCTATAATAAGATTTTCATTACTGATATATGTCCACCAATCCTATTTTTAACATTGAATCTGAAAACTCATATGCCGCTCCATCACCGTTAAGATTCAGATACATATTATTCAAGTCATTCTCATTTACGATCCATGCCATATTCACCTGTATACTCTCACCAGGTTTTAATGAAGAAATATAGTTTCCTCCATTTCCATAATCCTCTGATAAACTGCTGTATGTCATTTCAGCTGTACGTGCAACACTATCCCATATAACACGATCGTAGTCATCTCCGGACTGTTCTGTCGGATCGTAAATTTGATATGCTCCATCTTCATGGTCCATCAACAGCAATGTACCGATATAAAGCATATGGTTAATTTCTTCATCTGACTTATTGGTATAAGTAACTGTCGCATAGACAAGCTTTTGTTTCACACTTTCTGTTTTTACAATCTCATCCACTGAATCAATGCCATTACCGGACTTAATATAAGACAGCGTATTATTTACTAAATTTCCATCAGTTCCAACTGCATCAATCCATTCTTCCGGCACATTATTCTGACCAAGCAGCTGCAGATTGTCCCCCACCTGAACAGCATCAACACAAACTGAAATCTTATTATTTTCAATATAGTTGCCATCTCTGTCTTCACCAGATGCTGATATATCAAACACTTCACCTATCTGATGCATTGGCAATTTATTATCTGCAATGGAAGTCATCACTGCTTCTCCCGATGATTCTTCAGGGGATACCATTTCGCTCCACGTATACAAACCAGCCGTTTCAATCATTGTATCATTTTCAATGATTATAAGGTTTTCAACCACTTTAATGGCATCCTCTTTTGAAATATCATCACCGATATAAACAGTAATTACACGATATACATCCGGGCAAAGGAGATAAATCCTTTGATTAAAAGACCCATCCGCTGCCAGGTCATTATATTTAAGGTATACACCTTCATAATTGCCAAAAACTCTTTCCTCACTGTCAACAACATTCTTATCTTGCATTACTTTGCTCAAATCATCCTCATCTAAAAGCACAGATGCAAAGCTGAATCCTCCGGTTCGATTATGCTCAGTATATTCCAGATGTAATTCATCAATCCATTCCATACCTTCTGGAATATATCCTGCTGAGATATCTATATCATGAATTTTTTCAGGAAGATTAATTTTCCCTGTGCTGCCATCCGCTTTAATTCCAGTTATGATACTGTAGATTCCTTGTTTTTCTAAAAACATATGATATAATTTGGTACCTGCATAGGCTATGGTCGATGTAGCCAATACACATACAGCTATTGCAGCAGCCACTCTGGCACCTGTCCATTTTTTCACTCTTCTTGTCTGAATATTAACCACCTTCGTGTCCTGAAGCTGTTTTTTCACTTCGCTTTGAATCATCGTGTGGATGAACTCCGGAGTTTCAGGAATATCTTTTTTCATATCTTCTAACTTCATACTGTCAACGCCTCACTTTCCTGTAAATTACGCTTAAGTTTTCCCCGTGCTCTGGCAAGCCTTTTTTGAACTGCCCCCTCGGTTATCTCTAGAATCTGCGCAATCTCTTTTATGTTGAAATCCTCAATATAATACAAAATAACTGGCATTCGTAAATCTTCTTTCAAAGAATTTACAGCCCTGTACAAGTCACCGTAGTCAGTTTTCTGATCTGCCTCAATTTCTGTCATTTCATTCATCCCTTCCAGAGAAACAAGTTTACTCGACTTTCTTAAAAGAGTATAACACTCATTGATCAATATACGAATCAGCCATGTCTTGGCATATTTGTCATTTCTCAAAGTTCCAATCTTTGAAAATGCCTTAACAATCGTTTCCTGAATAGCATCCGCACAATCTTGATCGTTAATTAGAATTGTTTTGGCAGTAGAATACAATTGCCTCTCTGAATTGAGAATCAACGTTCCTAATTCCTCTTTGGTCACTTTAACACCACCTTCTTTAGCCGGCCGGCAATTTTCATTTACATAGATTAGACGTACATTTTTTCAAAATATCCCCACATAAACCTTATTTTTTTAATACCAGAGGGAATTAAATCTTTCTCCTCCGGTAATATTGTACACCTGTCTTACTTCTTACCCATATACAAGAGGTACGAAAAGCATTGCACACTTATAACAACCAATATGCCATTCTCTAAATGGGGAGAAATTTTGGGCTCTCCTACTCTGGCAAATGCGGTGCTAGATCGACTGTTGCATCATTCACAGGTTATTTCCATCAAAGGACCGTCATACCGTTTAAAAGAAAAACGAGCCTTTATGGAAGCACAAACTGAGGAATAAATCTTGGAAAATGTACATTTTTATTTTCCACTTTTTTAATCATTTTTATATTGACATTTACAACAACGTCCTTTGTAATTCTTTTTCTGCATAGTGCTTCTCCTTTCCCAAAAAGAGAGAACTTTTCCCCAAAAGGGAGGGTTTTCTCCCAAAAATGAATTGATTTTCCTAAAAACGAATCCTTTTTCCCAAAAATAAAGGCTATTTTCCCAGAAAGAGCTAATTTTCTCCCAAAAAGAAAACGTCACTCCCCAAAATGCCTTGTTCTGTTTCTGAAAATCTCATACGTTACAAAATTGCACTCGCATTTTTTATTACAGAAAAAAATAGAAAACTGTATTTTCCAAAAACGGTGAGCTCTTTCCCAAAAATCACTTTTAGAAAAAACACTATGTTCATTCACACACTCCATTATCCACTTTTTCGCACTTTCTATTATCCAGTAAAAGTGAACTTTATTTGCTCACAAAACATCTATTCCACCACAAAAATAAGGCTCCGAACCTACTATGTAGATTCAGAACCTTAAAGTGTATAGATTATTCATTTTTACAAAAAACTGAATAATGAGGTTTGCGAACAAACTATTTTTATTATTCAAACTCTACTCCGTTCTCTGTAACATGGTGTAAAATTGGTTCGGTACAGACGTCAGATTTACTACTATTTTCAATTTTTTCCTATCCTGCATCTCGTTTCAGAACTTTTTAGAACCAATCCAGAACCACGGTACTGTTGTAAAACCAGAGATATTTTTCACTCTTATAGTCTTAGAAGAAACTTGTCTAGTGTATCATTCCATCTGTTAAGTCTCGACACACACTTTCGCAATTTGTCTACATACACCTGCTTCTCAACTCCTAAGATCTCCAATAAGATTCTACGATATAATAAGCTTAATTTTAAAATATACAGAACAGATTCATTTCCATCAAAATACTTAATTTTCTGATTCCGCTTTATATGCATTATACGAACACGGCTGTTTATCACTGTAGATAAAAATTCTTTTTCATTTGCTTCCATTTCTCTTTCAAAAATATCTTTACCGTATTCTTCGATCAATGCTTTAACACATGCCTTCAAACTCGTTCCGTTACCTGGTTTTAGTTTCTGAAATGAATTTGTATAGACTTTTAATACTTCTACTAATGTTTCGGCTAACTCAATCAAAAAGGCGCACTTAACATCTACTGTTATTTTAGTATCTCCCATGGCATACAAATACATTTGATGTGCTATATCTAGTTCTTCTAGTAGCTGTTCCCATTTATCATATAAATCGGAATTAAGTACTTCCTCAAATTCAAGTAACTTATCTACCTTATAGCTTACTAAATCAGAAGATTTAAAGTATGACAATCTTTGGTGCATTAAATTATTCCCAACACTTTTCAGCATGCTTTTCTCTGTGTCAGATGAATCTGTAAAATCCAAATTTTCCAAATTTAGAAATTGACCATCAAATATCATTAGCAATCTTTCAATTTTCGTAAATACTCCATATAACTCAAATACAGAAGTCTCTTCTGATGCTTTAATTGAAATCTTTCGATAGCCAAACTGTTCTATTTTTATGAAAAATTTATTATCACGCGTTTCAAATTCAGCTACATGCGGACCGCCTAAGATTATATTGTCATTTATATATGTACCTATTAAAACTTTACACTTTGCTAATTTTTCCATATATCATCCTCATATTTCAAAAAGAGGGGCTGTTCAACAGCCCCATGGGAATTGAAGGAGTCGAACCTTCCAGAGTTCTCATGTCTTGTTAATCTTCATTCTTCGCACAGCTCCCGCATATGCTTGCTAAATTCCCGAAATCTCTGTTGCCCACCATAATGCTCTTTACATTTACAATCATTGTCATAATCGTACCTCCAGATAATGCAAATTTCAGTTGAAAGTTACCTTTAATCTTTTGAGAATATATGACAGAGCAGCATGCTAAAATTCCAACTAACAATCCTAACCATGACAATTTTATATCAAAATATCTTGTAAATTACACAGTTGATATACTTTGACATCAAGCCGGCTGAACAACCGTTATCGCTCTCCGAACCTGCTCTATTGACAATTTTGTAGTTCTTGAGATCTTATCAAGATCATGTTCTCCTTCTGACCACAAATTCAGTGCTATATCCATTCTTGCCTTAACATCAGCGTCATCACGCTCTCTGTCTACAATTTTCTGCATCGTTTCACACATTTCAGTCACTCCTTTCGGTTCTTCCTTAAAATATCTGACTCTTTCTGCAATCTTAGGATTGTGCATCTCACGATAATCTTTACAGTTAAAATCGTGCATCAGCCATCCAACTTCATCATTTCCTCTATAAGAACCATTTACATAAACAATATGTGCTTTGTCTCCGAACAGTTCTCCTGTTTCCTGTATGGTTCTTTCTATTGTATATACCGGAAGTCCTCCCTTTAAAACATCATTAGATGTAATAAAGATAATGTATGTCTCCGGCATTTCTTTATATTTTTCCCCTGATGTGGTAAGCCTTGAATCAAATAATGCACTGTTAAGTCTGGCTCGTTCAGGAACAGCTCCACTGTCATCCTGCTGTACTTCAATATCATACTGTTTTCCTGTAGCATCATTGGCATAGATATCAAGTCTCACAGATCGTCCAAACAGATTTCCTATTGTCAACTGTGTAACCGATTTTATCACAGATAAATCATTTCTCTTTAATATTATTTTCAAAAGCTCTTCTGTACATTCTAAATCGCCTGAAAAAACCTGCGTCATAAAGGTATCATCCATTAACGTAAATTTGTTAATAGCCTCCATACGCTCTGTATTCTTTTCTTCCAGATTTAATACCTGCATTTTCTCACCTTCTTTTCTATATTATATCTATTATCTGGTTTTTGCACAACTACATTTTTATCCGTTACATCCCTTTCCTGCCCTGTTTTTCTTTTCCACCAATCTCCTTTCCAAGTGCTTCACAATACTGCTGAATCTCCTGCTGTTCTTTCCAATGCCTGTTATCGGAATCCGACTTCTTTTCAAATAAATACGCAGCTCCATTCAGAATATCCACCATTGTAATCACAAACGCCAGATAATCTTCTTTCAGCTCCTTGTAGCTTTCCCCAAACATAGAGAAATCACCGGACAGAATCTGCTCGGTGATCTCTTTCATAACAATCTGTGTTTCTCGTAATTCTTCTACAAGGTACTGTACCCGTTGCTTTGTTCCTACTACAACAATATTGGAATAAATACAGCTTCTTGCAATAAAATCTTTCTTATACAGCCCACTGGCTTTTACCCGTTCTTCAATCATTGCCCGTTCCCATTGCGTAGGACGAAACGCTATTGTTGGATTGCTGTGTTGTCCTGGCATACTTTCTGCTCCTTCCGTTAATTTTCATCCACTTCCGCTAACTTCTCCAACTGATCTGCCAGCTTTCGTGACTGGTCTGGATACAAATGAGAATATGTAGACAATGTTGTCTGAATTTTTTCATGTCCCAGTCTGTCTGCTACCAGATTAGGCTGTGCCCCCAACTTTGAAATCAGCAAGCTGGCATGAGAGTGCCTAAATCATGGAAACTGAATCAGCTATTATATTGCACTATTTCGTAAATTATTGAAATTAACTGTGGGATAGCGCTTCCTTTATTCATGATCGCCTGCTATAATTGAAATAAACAAAATAGCGACTGAGGGATAGAGATGCATCCATATACAGGAGATTACACCAAACAGAGAAAAAATGAAAAATTTAATTTCACATACTATACCTTCACGCCACGTCCATTGAAAGGTGCTACACTTTTTAAAATAGATGATGAACTTGCCGCGCTTTTGGTCGAGGCACATCACAACCTTGGGCTGTTAGAAGGTTTGCTTCAGTATGCGCCAAATAAAAACTCGTTTTGTGAATTAATGCTCTTAAAGGAATGTACCTATTCCAGAATGATAGATTATGATGCACCAGATTTTAGTGATATATTAGTTAGAAGAGGCGCTGGTAAGGGTGATATAGACCCTATAAACAATTTGATGTCAGCTTATAAAGCAGCAGCTGGTATGCAGTTTGTAGCTCAAGATTATAGCAAAATATGCGGCATCACTCTATATGGTGATAAACCAGAGCAACAAATAGGTATCCGTGACACCCAGACATTTTTGCAACATACAGTATCAAACTTAAAAATCTATAACCCAACGGCTCCAGAAGCCGTTTTACCGTCATTGGCCGATATTTCTGCTTATCTCTATGACAGTGAGGATGATCCCTTAATTCAAGCTGCACTAGTACACTATCAGTTTGAAATGATACACCCTTTCGAGAAGTATAATGGGGTTGTTGGACGTATCCTAATATTCATGGTTCTGCAAAAAATAGCAGGCAAAGCGTTGCCTGGACTGTGTCTATCTGAACACCTGTTTTTCAATAAAAACGAGTATTTTGATATACTTAGCACAACACAATACAGCGGTGGTTATGTACGTTGCATTAAGTATTTCGTAAGGATTATTAATGAAGCCGCTCAAACCAGTGTGGCGCTGCTCAATAAATATGAAGAAACAATTAAGCTGGACGAGGAAAGGTTAAGGGCTAAAGTACCACAAACAAGAAGCTTTTGGACCGTGTATGAGTACCTTAAGGCTTTCCCTGTTACGAATATTCCTATTGCGGCAAAGCATCTAAACTTATCATACAATTCTATTTCTAAAGCATTTGCTACATTGCAAAAGTACAATTTAATTATGCAAGGAAGCAATACTACAAGAAATCGAGTATGGAAATACGCCTGTCTTGATTTTATATTTACATTACCAAGCATCAATCAAACAACATGAGATTAGTTTTGAAAAATAATTAATATGGGGGAAGAAATATGAATGAGTTGCTAAATGGCATATTTGAATGCCTTGATATAAATAGCAGTACTGGTTTGGCTACAGAAGACAGCTTGCAGAGCTTGACCCCCTTTCAAAGACTATTCTATACTCAAGTTCATGAAAAAATAGGAATTGACGCCGTATATTTTCTTCGCGATGCAAATGGGATTGCCAAAGTTCCACTTATCTATTTTTCCGTTATCCACAAATATGATGCAAAACAAGTTGCAGAGTTGCATCGTCTTTCGTGGAATCTCGGAGAGGCTCCGCTGCTATTTGTAGTAACTCCGGATGAGATTTTGATTTATAACAACTACCAGATACCTCGAGCTGTTGAGAACGGAAACCTTGACCCCACCGCAGGGATAATTGAAACATTAAACTTGACTAATGGATTGGCTTCACAACGGCTTGCACTACAGAAATATCATCGTTCATTACTTGAAAGCGGCGAATATTGGCGTCAAAGCATGACAAGATTTGACGCTCAAAGCCGGGTAGATGCCACATTGATGTCAAATTTGAGAATAATGCGAAGAACGCTGATCAATCAAATCAGCAAAAGGTGTGATAAGAGTAAGGAAATAATCACGAGCGTAGTTCACTCTTTGCTCAGTCGGTCGATTTTTATTAAGTACCTGGAAGAACGAAAAGATTCAAACGGAGAAACAGTATTTCCGCAAGGTTTTTATTCCAATTTTTTGGAGTCAGCAAAACAGTATACGGATGTGCTAAACAGCAAAGAGGCAACTTATAGCTTGTTTAGAACACTTAAAGAGAAATTTAATGGTGATACGCTGCAAGTCTCAGAAGTTGAAATAGAGATTATTACTCAAAATGACTTGGATGAGCTTCGCACATTTATTCTAGGCGATAGTGAATTAGAGAGCAAACAACTCGCGTTATGGCCACTTTATAGTTTTGACATTATCCCCATTCAATTGATCAGCAGTATCTATGAGCTGTTTTTTCACCTGTCAGACGAAGATGATGAGAAGGGCACGTATTATACACCTCTCCACCTTGTCAACTTGGTCATGGATGAAGTATATCCGTGGGAAGGCGAGTATAAAGATACATCTTTTTTTGATCCATCATGCGGTTCGGGCATTTTCTTAGTTGAGGCATACAGAAGACTTGTTTGTAGATGGATGTCCCAAAATGATGTTCATACGATCAACTGTGATCAATTGAATTTTCTCCTGAAAAACAGTATCTTTGGTGTAGATATTAATGAGGAAGCTATTCGAGTTGCCTCGTTTAGTCTTAGCTTAGCCATGTGTGATTTTCTTGATCCACGAAGCATCTGGGATAAGCTTTCATTTCCGCGTCTATTAGATAACAACTTGATTTCAAGTGATTTTTTCGATAAGGATAAATCCTTTAATAACAGAAGATATGATGTCATTGTCGGCAATCCGCCTTGGCAGAGTAACATTACCGGAAAAACAAAAGAATACTTGGAAAAAACAAATCGCGTAATAGGTGACAAGCAAATTGCACAGGCATTTTCTATCAAGTGCTCAGAGTTGTGCAAGCAAAACGGAATCATTTGCCTCCTTATGCCGAGCAAAGGATTGCTTTTTAATAGGTCAGATAAAAGCAGGACGTATAGGGCAAATCTGTTTTCCGATAACAATGTCCTAGCGATTATTAATCTATCAGTGTATAGAAAATTCTTGTTTGATCACGCTAGTGGACCCGCTGCTGCCATTATCTATACTCCTAAACAGGAGGAGGTCATTCAACCAATAGTTTATTGTACGCCAAAGCCAATTTACACGATTGAAGATATTAGGAGGTTTTCTATTGATCCTACCGATATATGTAGAATACCTCGTGACATTATTGATGACGATAGGATCTGGAAAATTGCAATGTGGGGAGCACCTAGAGATCTTGAATTAATAGGAAAACTGCAAAGTACTTTTGCACCTATGGCATCATTCATTGAAGAAAATCACATGATAACTGCCGAGGGATTCAAGAGAGGAAATAGAAAGCACCAATGTTGTGATTTTGAAGGTCTTCCATTGGTTGAAGCCAAATCCTTTAAACCATATTATATTTCATCCGACGAACTTCCAACGGTTGATTTTGATGATTTTGAGTGCATAGTTAAAAATGCTAGAGAAATTTTCAAGGCTCCACACCTAATAATAAAACAGAGCCACAAAAATGGGCAATTCCTTTCTGAGGTACTAGATTACGATGCTGTATTTAATCATAGCCTTTTGGGGATTCACGGTGAAATTGAACAGCTTAAGTACTTGAGCGTGATAATTGGCTCAAGAATATTTTCGTACTATCATATCCTTACAAATAGGAAGTGGCTTGTAGAACGGGACGAGTTAGAGGCCGGGGACATCTGGCAGACACCAATCCCAAAACCTAACAATGCCGAGCTTACAGAAGCTTGCAACATCTTTGATAAATTAGTGAACTCACCAAAAGAAAATTACCTGTTGGAACAGTTTGCGCGAAATATGTATCGGTTAAAGCAATATGAGTGCTATCAAATAGATGATGTTATTGACTATGTTTATGACTATTTCAAAAATAAAAGGCGTTCAGTATCTTTTTCCAGACCGAGCATTGATAGCTACAAACTATATTACGCTTCTGTAAAAGAGGTACTGACTAGGACATTTGGAACTGGCGTGGGTTTTTCTGGAGACCTATATGTTGGCGATGCCCCACTATCTGTGCTTGTGTTAAATGTTGAGCATCCCACTACAAAGGATCTAAATGTTATAACTAACAATGATCAGCTTAATGAAATACTCCTAAACTTGGACCGTTCATTGGTTGATAATCAACAAATGGTTTTCGTGAGAAGAAACCTCCGTATTTATCAACGAGAAAAGATTTTCATCGTTAAACCAGCGCAACGCAAATATTGGACATATTCTGCCGCCTGCAGAGATGCAGATGAAATATTCGAAGATATTTCCAAGGCATGGAGGTGATGTAATGAGCAGTATAAGAAATATAACGGCATCCTCAGCTGTACCGGATGATTTGGCAAAGCGGCTTGGCCCTTCTGGAGTCAACGAAATATTATTGACTTTATGGCAGGGTTATCATGACATAATTGCGGATACAAGCATCACTATCACTGAAAATACTGAAGAAGATGATATTACGCAAGAATGGTATGGAAAAATTTCGCTGCGATGGACCAGCGAGAATAGAGCTACTATCCTACGAATAACCAGTATTGGCCCAGTACATCAATACCAAGATCCCACATTAAAGAAGAGGCGTGGATATAAGCCCACGATTGATTTTTGTTTTAGGGATTGGGATACTTCAAACAGTTATTTTGGCGCAGAATGCAAGAATCTATATAATCACAAGAAAGATAAAATCAAAAGATATGTCGAAACAGGAGTTAAAAATTATACCTCAGGACGGTATGGTTCACAGTCATCAGAATCTTCGATTATTGGGTATGTGTTAAGTGGTAAGATTCCTGAAATCGTAGCCGAACTTGTTTCTGAAATTGCGAAAGTTACGCCAGTAAGCAATTTGTCCCGAGAGTTACGCTATGTGGAACCGCAGTACTCTTCACAGCATACGCGGGATCTTGATAATCAGGAAATAACCATACATCACTTGTTTTTTGATTTTTCGCATTAAGATGCATACCCGATATTTGGAGAATATGGTTTCTACTTATTATGTGCTACTTGTTATAGCTAAGCAGTAAAAAGCAGAGAACTCAAGCTATCAAATCCATCTTGGTAGCTTGGGTTTTCTGCTTTTCAGAATTATATTTTTTTGTCGTGTGCTTGACATACGGGTGTCGCAGATCATGTAGTCGGATTCTTTTTACCCCTGATAACTCAACACCTCTCTGTATTTCATGTTCCCAGTATGCTTTTGTCGTGTTCTGGAACAGTCTGTCCTTTGCCATGAGTCCGTACAGCCTACCTGTGTACTCCTTTAACTCTGTTACCAGAAAATCCGGTAATGTGATGATTCTCTTTCCTTTTTTTGTCTTCGGATCAGTAATCACATCTCTGTTCCCGATTCTCTGATAGGACTTAGTTATCCTGAGCGTTTTTTCTTCTTCGTTAAAATCTTCTAATGTAAGAGCCAGCAGTTCACCAATTCGGCATCCTGTCCAGTATAAAATCATAAAACCACAATGAGAAGTTGGCTTATCTTCCATACAGGAAATAAACTGCTCAAATTCATCCTGTGTCCAGAAATTCATCTCATCTGCTTTACTTTTTCCAATGGTTCCTGCCTGACGGCATGGATTTCTCGGAAGATCATAATACTTTACAGCATAGTTAAAAATGCAGGAGAGCTGATTGTTCACAGTACGCAAATATGTCTGAGAATACCCTTTCTTCAGTAACGTGTTCTGCCACTCTCGGATATCTGCTGCTGATATCTCTGAGATGTTCCGATTTCCAAAGTAGGGTAAAATTTTTAACTCTACAATGTAATCTTTGCTTCTCATGGTGTTCTCACGCAGACGTTCCTTCATGTCATTTCTGTATATCTCCCAGAAAGCCTTGAAATCCATGTTCAGATTAAGTCCCTGTGCTTTACCAGCATAAAAGACCGACACGGGGTATATGCCATGATTAACAAAGATGAGCGCCGTGATGTGAGTATTCGCAAGCCCCGGCCATCTATCCGCAAGCAGCTTGCCGACAGCAAACAGGCCACCAGCCCGAAAAAGGCGGCGGCCAGAACCAAGAAAAATGAATTGGAGGTATGAGGAATGATGCACTTTACCGTGGAAGAAGAAAATTTGATCTGTATGTACCACAACGCAGACCGACGCAGGACGATAGGCAAGATCACCGCAGCCATGCCGGGTATGGACGGGGATATGTGGACGCTGGCCCAGCAGACCCTTTCCAAGCTGAAACGTATGACGGATTCTGACTATGACAGCCAGAAATTCTATTTCACAGACAAATTCTATTTCACAGACGAGAACGAATAAATAACAGCAGACGTCGGGCGCGGCGGCCATGTGGCCGCTTGCGTCCGGCGTCTTTTCTTTTTGCCTGTTCCTACGCATTTAGAACCCAGTATTGACGGGGATAGGATAAAGTATTCGCCCACCTCTGCAAACGTGCGGGAGAAGCCTTGAAACTCCCCGAAAGGCGTAGGTTACAGTCATTATTAGCCCCCGAAACAGGTACAGACGCGCAGCGGGTGTATCTGTTTCGGGGGTGTGCAGGTGATAGCCGCAAAGCGGCGTAAGAGGGTGCAGCCCTCTTGATCGTTATTCTTGTTCCAGCGGGAAGCTCGGCAACGCTTCCAGCAGCTTTAAGGAAATGTGCTGCCGCATATCCTCGTCAATGACTTTTTTCACTTTGCCGCCCGGCTGCCTGATCTCCACCGTGGAAAGCTCGTCGATGTAGTCCGCATAGTGGGCCAGCACCTTTTCTGTGGCCCACTTCTCACCGGCAACGGCGGCTTTGATTGTTTCATAGTCCAGCAGCTTTTCTTGTCCGTCCATCCTGATACCCCCGTCAGATTGATTTTTTCCATGATACCATATCTGGGAGTATGGAGCCAGAGAAACCGGCGATTTTCTGCTGGTAAATTCTACGCATTTAGAGCGGCACTATGGCGGGGATAGGATAAAACACTCACATACCCCGCCGACTATGCGGGAAAAACCTTGAAATATAGGGCTTTTTAAGGCCCTAAATGCGTAGGTTGGTGCTTTGTTGCGATATGCTCCACGGTTACGGTGTATTGTTCATATTCTGTTTTCGGGAATCTTTATGAAATCTTCAAAATTGCCCGGTATGCTATCCGTAAAATCAAAGAAAGGACTTGATTATATGGATATGATTTTGAAAACGACTGACCTCTGCAAAAATTTCAAGGGGCAAAAGGCGGTAAACAATGTGTCACTGAACATCCGGCGCAACTCGGTTTATGGTCTGCTGGGGCCGAATGGGGCTGGCAAATCCACGATCTTAAAAATGCTCACCGGCATTTTGCGCCCCACATCGGGAAGCATCGAGTTTGACGGCCACCCGTGGAAGCGGAATGATCTGGAGCATATCGGTGCTTTGATTGAGATGCCCCCGCTTTACGAAAATCTGACGGCATACGAAAATCTCAAAGTCAGAACTACATTGCTCGGACTGGACGATGCACGAATTAACGAGGTATTGCAAATTGTCCAGCTCACGAATACCGGCAAGAAACGGGCCGGTCAGTTTTCTCTTGGTATGAAGCAGCGGCTTGGTATTGCTATTGCATTGCTGAACAGTCCCCAGCTTTTGATTCTGGATGAACCGACTAACGGCCTTGACCCTTTAGGGATTGAGGAACTTCGAGAGTTAATTCGCTCTTTTCCCTGCAAAGGGATTACAGTTATTTTGTCCAGCCATATTCTGTCAGAAGTCCAGCAGATTGCAGATCATGTGGGTATCATTGCTGGCGGCGTCCTTGGATATGAGGGAGAGCTTCGCGCCGGTGAAGATTTGGAACAACTCTTTATGGATGTTATTCGCAGAAATGGTAAGGAGGGATATTAAATGGAGATGGCATATATTCAGGCAGAGAACCTAAAGCATAAGAGAACTTTCACAAAAACGCTGATCGTTCTGGCCCCGTTTGTAACTGCGCTTATGAACTTTTTTGCCCCTCTTTGGTTCCAGCTCAATTCTTATAATTGGTGGTATATCCTGCTTTATCCTGGATTCCTTACGCTCACCTGTGCCTTGATTGAACAGCGGGATAATGGCAAACTAAAATATCGTGCCGTTGCTTCATTGCCTGTTTCGCAGAACAAAGTCTGGAAAGCAAAAATTGGAGTGGCCGGTATTTACTCCTGTGTGGGGAATTTCATTTTCCTGGCGCTAAATCTGTTGGGCGGTTTTGCAATATTAGTTATCAACGAAATTCCCCTGACAATCGGAATTTGGCAGGCTGCGGCCGGAACAGCTTGTATTGTCATTGCAAGCCTATGGGAAGTTCCGCTGTGCTTATGGTTATCAAAAAAAGTTGGTATCTTTGTCACGGTTATTCTTAATGCCGGACTTGGAAGCGTTTTAGGGATTTTCACGGCTACAACCTCTTTGTGGATGATCTGCCCGTATAGCTGGGTGCCGCATCTTATGATTTCCGTGTTAGGTATTTTGCCTAATGGTGAGCCGGTTGCAGATCAGAGTACGGCAATGGCATTTTGGATGATTATACTTGTATTGGTCATTTCGCTGGCCTGGTTTGCGGCGCTGTCATTTTTAACTGCAAGATGGTTTGAGAAAAAGGAGGTGGGGTAACTATGGTATCTGTGGTTCGCTGCTGGAAAGCAGAATATCAGAAGTGTAAACATAGCATTTTGCTCTATATGCACAGCATGATTCCGATTATATGTGCGGCGATTTTTGCGGGTTACTATCATATATCCAGATGGGAACTGGCAACCAAAATCAGTGCCTATCTGGAAGTGCTGGCCGTTGCGTTCCCGTTTCTGATCGGCATTATTGTGGGCCTGGTTGTTCAGATCGAAAATCAGGCCGGGCATTATCAGCTTTTGTTGGGAACAATCCCATCTCGCATGGCAACGTATATTGGTAAACTTGGTTTTCTGATGATCTGTGCTTTTGGCGCAACATTTTTAGCGTTAGGAACATTCGCTGCACTATATAGGGATGCTCCGGCAAGCCTTTACCTGAAAGCAGGGATTCTATTGTTGATTACCATGCTTCCCATTTACCTGATTCATTTGTTTGTGGGAATGAGCTTCGGAAAAGGTGCATCTATGGGATTGGGAATTGCAGGGAGTTTAATAGCTGCCCTTATGATAACAGGGCTTGGTGACGCTACATGGAAATATATTCCCTGGGCCTGGGGCGTTCGTGCTATGGATTACACTGTGCTTGCATGGGATAGCCCCCAACTGTATGCACAGGTAAAAACCGATTTTTTCAGCGGTATGATTATTTCTGTATGCTGCACTGTTTGTCTGCTGATTGCCAGTTTGGTTTGGTTTCATGGTTGGGAGGGAGGTAAAAACAGTGAATAAAAAGTGCCTGTTTACCGTGGTAATTGTGCTTGTAAGTCTTATATGCTTATCGGCCTGCGGTGCGCTCCGCGATACCGCCGATAAAAATAAGGCGTTAAATGAATCTCTGCCGTATTATGAGCTGAACGCCGCAAACTATGATGAAATTTCATATAACGGCCTGACATATACCATAACGGATGAATGTCTTGAAATGTCAGAACTGCAAGAAGAAATCGGGCAGGTATCGAAACGCTTCAAAAATGTGGCGGGGGAAGATTTCAGTTTCGGCTACGTTTACAGTATTGTGGATGTGGATATAAGCAATGCCGTAGCTGTAAATATCAACAATGAATATCGGAAAGCTGACATTAAAAATAATGATGAGTAACCTCGACAATGTGGTATAATGGGGTGGGAGGTGATTTTTTGACCCACTTACTTGTAGTTGACGATGAAGTTTCTATCTTGGAATTGATTAAGAACAGTTTGGGGAAAGATGGATATTTGATAACAGTCTGTCAAAATGCGGATGATGTAGACATCAAAAAGCTGCATTTCTATGACCTCATTCTTTTGGATGTGATGATGCCTGGCACAGACGGGTTTGAGTTTTGCAAACAGATCAGGAATATGGTAGACTGCCCGATTCTCTTTCTGACCGCAAAGACATTAGAGGAAGATATATTGTTTGGATTGGGCATCGGTGCGGATGATTATATTACGAAACCTTTTCGTATTCAAGAGCTTCGCGCCCGTGTCGCGGCACATTTACGCAGAGAAAAAAGGGAGCATCACAGCACACTTTCATTTGAGCCTGATATAAGATTTGACCTTTCCGCAAAGGTACTGTATGTTTCAGAACAGCCGGTTCCCCTTACCAAAAGCGAGTATTCAATCTGTGAATACCTTGCGAAAAACCGGGGACAGGTTTTTACAAAAGAACAAATCTATGAAGCCGTTTTCGGGTTTGATGGAATAGGCGATAACTCTACGATCTCAACGCATATAAAAAATATTCGTGCGAAATTGGAGCATTTCAAAATAAGTCCGATCAGCACCGTATGGGGGATAGGATATAAATGGGAGTGAAAAAGAAACCTACATTGAAAATATTGTTTCGCCAGTTTGCTATCTCCCTCATTGTCATGCTGGTAGCGGCAATTATTGTCCCTTTTGGTTTGGAGGGACTTGCTGTAAATGCTGGATTAGCTACAAGAGCAAATCTAAGTGAATTGCAGGTAAAAGAGATCATTCCAACGCTGACGATTGCCCCGGATATTACAAAGGTTGTAATTCCACAGGGATGCGGCTACTTAATTCTGGACAAGAACTTTAATGAGCTTTACAGCAATATGAACGATGATGAAAAAGAAATTGCCCTGCTGTACGCAAAGGGAGAATATATTGAATATGCTACGGGGAGGCAGTTTGCACTTGTTGTCCGGGAAAACGAATTTTGCGTTTTAAGGTATTATATTGGTTCTCAATTTACAGTGTCATGGCTACCGGA
The DNA here is from genome assembly GCF_040929965.1 of Blautia sp. 1033sp1_1033st1_G9_1033SCRN_220408. Taxonomy (NCBI): domain Bacteria; kingdom Bacillati; phylum Bacillota; class Clostridia; order Lachnospirales; family Lachnospiraceae; genus Blautia; species Blautia sp. 1033sp1_1033st1_G9_1033SCRN_220408. The sequence goes on from NZ_JBFKZO010000026.1 coordinate 18,737, forward strand.
ATATTTTCCATCTCCTGACACACTTGCGTTTATCCTGATGGCTGTAAATTCGCTGCTGGTCATTATCATACTGACCGCCAGATTTTCTAAGAACCTGCGTACACAACTGACCCCGCTTTTTGAAGCAACTGCGGAGGTTTCAAAGCAAAACCTTGATTTTGAAGTAGGACACGCCAAAATCAAAGAGTTTGAAGATGTCCTTGCATCTTTTTCAGATATGAAAGATAATCTGAAAATTTCGTTAGAACGGCAATGGAAAACCGAACAGACACAGAAAGAGCAAATCGCCGCGCTTGCCCATGATTTGAAAACGCCTCTGACGGTTATTCAAGGAAATGCTGATTTACTCACAGAAACAAATCTTGATGATGAGCAACGATTATACGTTGGTTACGTCGTGGAAAGCTCCGGCCAGATGCAGTCATATATTCAAACCCTGATTGATATATCACGGGCGGCGGTTGGTTATCAGCTCCATATTGAAAGTATAGACTTGCCAGCGTTCATGCAGCACTTGTTCGGTTATATGGAATCACTATGCCGGACAAAAGAAATCCGGCTGCAAATGAATACTGTTTCACTCCCTCAAATGCTGAAATTTGATAGGGTGCTGATAGAACGTGCTATTATGAATGTTATCAGTAATGGGCTGGACTACTCCCCGCAAGGCGGAACGCTTTATGTGGATGTTCAGAGTAACAACGGTTTCGTGGAAATTTCAGTCACAGACGAGGGAACGGGGTTTTCTAAAGAGGCATTATGCCACGCACAGGAACGGTTCTATATGGGCGATCAAAGCCGCAATTCAAAGTTACACTTTGGTATGGGTCTATATATTACAAATTCGATTATGGAACAACATAATGGTCAGCTTATTTTAGAAAATTCAAAAGAAACCGGCGGCGCAAAGGTTACTATGAAACTTCCTTGCTGATTTTCCGATAGTGTAATGGACGTCTTTTATGTCCGTCCATTTTTCAAATCTTTATGGAATCTTCAAAAATTCCTCTTATCATGTATCTAAAGAAAAAACATCTGCCCAGCGGCAGAAAAGAAAAAAACCGCTGCTGGGCAGACCCATTTTCACGCTTAATTTATATTCACTGGTGGCGGTTTTGAGAAATCAAGGCCGCTGCTTTCTTTCTGTCATTCCCAGCAGTTAAAGGCATGGCGGCCCACGGGAGGACGCCGCCATGCTGTTTTACTATCATTATAATCTAATCCACTTCTACCGCTTAAAAAAAGCCTTGCCCCGCCACGGGAATATTCCGGCTATGAGTATGAACTATACCATGTAAGAAAATAACAAAACGCTTCAAATCGTCGCCCGGTAGGTTTACGACTGCCGGGCGATTTTTGTCGATTTTCGCGGATTGTCATTTCCGGCAAAAAATCAGATGGAAAAGGAGGCGGTCAGCAGACCAGGGCCAGCATAGGCCCCTGACAACGGACAGGATCATCCTGCTCACTCCCCACGGAAAGGGGGTGAGAAGATGAAAGTTACCCCTGATGATTACGGGAGGCGCTGCCAGTTTGACCATTTTTGCAAGCTGGTACTGTACCATGAAGCCGTTGACTACTTCCGGGAAAGGAATCGTCAGCGTGGCTGGAAAACATCCTTTGAAACGCTGCCGCTTTCGGAACTGGACACGCTATGCACGATAGATCAGTACCCCAGCGACAGTTTTATATTTCCGGCCTATGGCTGTGAGCTTCAGATCAGCGACGGGCTGGTGGCCGCTGCCTTTGCCAGCTTGCCCCAGCCGGGACAAAGCATCTTGATACTGCATTGTGTCCTGGAACTGACGGACGGCGAGATCGGCACGGTGGTGGGAATGTCCCGCAGCGCCGTCCAGCGGCACAGGACTAAGACGCAGGAAACCATGAGAACAAGACTGACGGGAGGTATTGCAGAATGAAGCAGGCCAGATATAAGGAGCCTTTGCCCCTTGCAGTGATCGAGGCGGCCCGCGCCGGTGACGCCGGGGCCGTGGAACAGGTCTTGCAGTATTACAACGGTTACATAAACAAGCTCTGTACCCGGACGCTCTATGACGATTGCGGCCAGCTCCATGTATGCGTAGACGAGTACATGAAGCACCGCCTTGAAAACAAACTCATTTATGCGATTGTCTGTAACAGCAGATAGCAAAGCGCCGGGCGCGGCGGCCATGTGGCCGCCTGTGTCCGGCGTCTTTTCTTATGCTTCGTGCTGCCAGTATCTTTTCCGCTGGCGCTCGGCCTCCTTACGGCGTCGCATCCGTTTGGCGCAGGCCGCGCAGTATTTGGCCCGGTTAGACTTCGGCTGGAACGTGGCCCCACACTCGCAGCAGCGTTTCACTTCATCCCGGTCTTTGATGATTTCGGCGTACAGGGCAGCGTCCAATGGGAGGACGGCTGCCTGAAACCACCGGCACAGCAGCGAATAGGAAATGCTTTGTACGCAAACACATTCCTCGCCATCGTCCAGTAACAGGCAATTACCGTTACAGTAATTACAGCACTCATGCGTCAGACGCCGGGCCTTGTCCTTAAAGTGCTTGCAGGTCTTGAAATTGATGGTATGCCCTAAATACTCTCGTTTTTTTAAAATGTTCACGATGGTAGATGATCCCCATCCATAGGGGTCTTTGACCGGCTTTGAACGGTTCACACCCTCGTTGAAGCGGGCAAGGTGTACGACAGGAATTTCAATCCGGTCTGTGGATAATTTGCAGGCGATCTGGTAAGGCCCCTATCACTCCAGCGTACTTTCCAGTTCTTTCCTTCTTTGTAAACACCCATTGTTAATCCTCAACCTTCATTCCGTAAATCTTTTCTGCCAAAAATTTGGTAGAGATTTTTCCAGCTACTACAATATAGCCTTTTGCTTTCAACTCCTTGTTGTACTCTCGCATCAAATTGTAGGCATACGCTTTAGAAACACCAAGAATTGCACACACATCATCCACATACATATACATTTTTTCCTGCACTATACTCATATCGCTTTATCCTCCTTCAAATATTGCTCAACATGTTCCAGACCATAGATCTTGTCCTCTACATAGCGGGTTGGCACCCGTCCGAGAATAACATAATAGTTCTTGCTTTCCAGATCGGCATTCATTCTTTCCACCACCCGGTAAGCAAACGAAACTGATAATCCAAAGAGTTCTGCAATGTCTTCTACTGATAAATACATTTTTCTCTTACGCATGAAACCATTCCTTTCCCTCTTCCTGTGGAATCTCACAAGTATCTTCTACTCCGTAGAAACGCTTCACAAAATACTTTGTCGGAACTTTTCCTCTAAGGTCAAATATCCCTGTTCTTCCAGCTCCTTATTCAGATTGCCAATGATCTCATAAGCCGATGTCTGTTTTACCTCCAGAAGTTCACATATATCGGCTGCCTTTAAAAATAATTTGTTCTGCATAATCAGTACCTCCTGTATTTTGAATATTTATCTCTTCATATACTCTGTACTGGCAGATGTAAAATCGGACATCATTTTCCGAAATTTAGCAAATTATTTTAATTTTACAGTTTCCATATGTGTTATCGTACACGGTAAATAGTTAGTACCGTGCTTTTCGCCTAAAACCATGAGATAATCCCTTTATAAAACTAAAAGTTTTTTAAAGGAGAAATCTTATGGATAAGATCACACGTCAGATCCGTATTGAACATTGGACCCAGATCATGAATGAATGTTTGAACAGTGGCATGAATAAGACCGAGTGGTGCAGGGCAAATGGAATCTCAGACAAATAATTCTTTTATTGGCAAAGGATTCTCAGAAAAGAAGCTTTTGCTGCTTCGACATCAAAGGAACTTTCGGTTATTACAGACCCGGCAGATGAAACCAGCCTGCGGAAGATCTCATTTGCAGAGATCAGTCTTCCAATCAAACAGGAGCCTGTCAGAAATGGATTCCAGCCAGATATCATCATCCGGAAAGGATCGGTTTCTGTAGAGATATCCAATTCCGTTTCAGCAGAACTCCTGTCACGGATCGGAGAGATCTTTCATGCTGAATGATGCTTCTGGGTTTCGCAGAATCTACCTGGCTACCGGTTACACAGATCTGAGACGTGGTATGGAAGGCCTTGCATCCATCATCAAGTTTAATTTTCAGCTGGATCCGTATCAGAAAGATATCCTGTTCCTGTTCTGCGGAAGGCGGACTGACCGTATCAAAGGGCTGGTCTGGGAAGGCGATGGCTTCCTACTCTTATACAAAAGACTGGAACTGGGCGCATTTAACTGGCCCCGCACGAAAGAAGAAGCACTGGAGATCACACCGGAGCAGTACCAGTATCTCATGCAGGGACTTGAAGTTGTTGCACGCCATCCGATCCAGGAAGTCAGACCGGGGAAAGTCTTATAAAGTCCTGTGCAAAACAGAGAAAATAAAAAAATATCTTCCGGTCATTATAAGCTCAGAAAAAAAGTTATCCACTTTTCATGATCCGCTGTCTTCATTTATTAAGGAGTACTTTCCGGCCATTTACGGGGCTTGTGGATAAGTACTCTGAAAAGCCCGAAAAACTATTAGTTTTTTGAGTTTTTCAGAGTGTTCATCCATTGGTAAAAATGACGGATGCTCTATCTGCCGGATTCGCTTTTTCTTTATCTTTGCGTTACAATAAAGACATCAGATAAAGGAGAAGGGCATCCATGGCAAAAGTATATACAAAAGAAGAACTGAATAGTTTCAGCAGGGAAACACTCATGGCAGTCATCCTGTCCATGCAGGATCAGATCAGCCAGCTGAATACAAACATGGAGCGCCTTATCGAGCAGATCGCTGACGCAAACAACAAGCGTTACGGCCGTTCTTCCGAAAAGCTGGAGACGATCTCCGGACAGATGGAACTGGAACTTATCTTTAACGAGGCTGAAGCACTTACGGAAACACTGTATGTGGTCGAGCCTGCTGAGGAAGATGTGATACAGCCGCGCCATCGTAAGAGTAAGGGAAAACGCGAGGCAGATCTGAAGGATCTTCCGGTTGAAGTGATCAGCCATACCCTGTCAGAAGAAAAACTCCGGGATGTCTTTGGCACAGATGGATGGAAGCAGCTTCCGGATGAGATTTATAAAAGAGTCCGTGTACAGCCTGCTGTCTATACCGTTGAGGAACATCACGTGGCAGTCTATACCGGCAGGGACAACCAGACGATCATAAAAGCAGACCGCCCAAAAGATCTGCTGCGTAACAGCCTGCTCACTCCATCACTTGCAGCAAGCATCATGAATGCCAAGTACGTAAACGGGCTTCCTCTTTACAGGATCAGCCAGGAATTCCTGCGGAATGACATCCATATCTCCAGACAGGTCATGGCAAACTGGATGATCCAGTGTGCAGACAGGTATCTGGGTATCCTTTATGACCGTCTCCACAGGGAACTGTATCAGTTTCATGTGCTTCAGGCGGATGAGACTCCGGTCATGGTCACTAAGGATGGACGGCCGGTGAACAGCAAAAGTTACATGTGGATCTATCGGACTGGAAAGAGTTATACAGATACCCCGATCATCTTGTATGAATACCAGCGCACCCGGAAAGCGGATCATCCGGAAGAATTCCTGAAGGATTTTAAAGGGATCGTAGTCTGCGATGGTTACTCTGCATACAGGAAACTGGACAGGGAAAATCCAGGCATCGTCTTTGCGGGCTGCTGATCCCATGCAAGGCGTAGGTTTGCGGAGGCGTTAAAAGCCCTGCCAAAAGCAGTACAGAAAAATGCAAAAGAGACGATAGCCTACGAAGCAGTCAGCCGGATTGCCGCGATCTATCATCTGGATAACCAGATGGAGGGACAGCCTGCAAAAGCCAGAAAAATGTATCGTCAGACCAACATCAGACCTCTTGTAGAGGCCTTCTTTGCATGGGCAAAAGAGATACAGTCTAAAAACCAGCTTTCCCGCGGAAAGACTTTGGATGGGATCAACTACTGTATCAACCAGGAAGCTTCTTTGAAAGCCTTTCTGGAAGACGGTGATATTCCTATGGATAACAATGCGACAGAAAGTGCTTTGCGTAGCTTTTGTCTCCATAAGCATACATGGAAGCTGATCGACAGTCTGGATGGTGCAAATGCCAGTGCCATTATCTACAGCATCACGGAAACTGCAAAGGCTAATAATCTCAATCCGTTCCGGTACCTTGAATATATCCTGACTGTATTAAAAGACCATCAGGAGGATAAGGAATACAGTTTTATAGATGATATCCTTCCATGGTCTGAAAAACTTCCAGAAATATGCCGGGGTAAAACAAAAACAATTAATATTTAAAACCTTGCCACCGGAAACGGCGGCTTAAAGTTAGAGTAGTACGGATGGATTACCGTATACTTAATATCATTGAAAAAGGGTATAAAAAAACAGTCTGCCCTGACGGAAAATATTTCCATCAAAACAAACTGTTCTTCATATTCACACTAATTGTATTTTCTGAGCATAGTTACTTTTGCGAAAATCTCAGATAACTCCGGAAAGAAAACAAAGAAAAAAAAGATTTTTTAACTCCATTTGCACTCCACCGGAACATCCAGACAGCCCGCAAAACCTTTATTTAAAGGGCACTGAAAAACTTCCATTTTTTCTTAAGTGGAAGTTTTTCTTTTATATTTTTTCAATTTTTTTTTTAGAAAAAGCACAAAAAGCTATGGCTTACTCCATAGCCAGCTCTTCTAATCTTACTATTCGTTTTACATTTGCTGTAAATGCCGTAAAATACATTTGCAGATGCATAGCAAATAGACCTCGCGAATCTGCTTTGCGCAAACCGTGAGCTTCCTTTAATTCTCCATTCTTTTCTTCTATCCTGTGCCGAATCTTCATTCGCTCCTGAAAATATTCACTTTCTTCAAATTTAAGCCGTTCAAGATTTTTCTCGCTTGCTTGCGTAATACTGTAGTTTCGTTCTTTAGCCTTTGATTTTCCTACACGGCAGTTTTCTCTTTGTGAGCATTTCCGGCACTTTACTTTGCTAAATATATATCTTAAATAAGTATTCCCGTTTTTTGCTGTTCTTTTTTCCACACGCGTGGAAAGCTCTCCGACAGGACACTGCAACATCCCCGCATCTTTGTTAAAGCAGAAACCTTCCTAAAGGTTTCCGTTTGTTGCTGCAGCTACTGTTGTATTGGTCCTGGCAATCAATGTAATCTCTTTTCCGCAAACTTCCAGATTATCATCACTGACATATGCCATATCGCCTATAACTTCTGTAACTTTTATTCCATTTTCCTTTGCTTTTTCTATCAGTTTTGGTAATTCCTGCCCGTCTGGCGCTCCTCCATCTGTTACACTGATCCCTGCAATGAGACGTTCTTCCGTCATCGCAAGGTGATTTTTATATCCATAAAACGTACTGGTTGCCGTTTTATGCCCGAATCGTGCATCTTTATCCTCTTTGGAGCGGATCTCTTTGAGCCGTTCATCTTCTAGCAGCTCTTTCATTTCCCGAGAAAGTTTCTGTATCTTTTTATTTCCACAGGATTCTATTCCTTCCTCCAAAATCCGGAGGAGTTCCTTAGTATAGGCAATTTCTTCATCCAACCCTGCTTCCAAAGATGGTTTCTCAGGAAATTGCTCTGATAATTCAAAAGCTGTTTTATAAATCTCTTTCCGGAGTTGTTTGCTCATATCTCGCAGAATCTGCGTTGGGGATTTTGCCCGAACAGACGCAAGTGTATGAGTGGAATCGACGATAATGGTTCCCGATTTGATCAGGTTTTTGTCTAGTGCCTGTTGAATGGTTTCTTTCAGTAGTTCTTCTAAGATATCTTCTGTAATACGAGTTTTTCTGAATTTTGTAAGAAGACTGGAATCTATCATTTTTGCTTCCGGTTCCAGATTAAGGAAAAATTTATATGCCATGTCCGTCTGGGCGCTACTTATTAGAACTTCGTCAGAAAGATCATACAGCTTTTTCAGAAAAAGCAGTTAAAACATCATCTCCGGTTCCTTCGCCGGGCGACCGAAATTTTCACAATACTGCTTACGAAGCATTGGATTTACAAAGCTGAAATCTATATTTTCTTTTATTCTCCGCAAAAGATGATCTTCGGGAATGATTGCATCGTAAAGCCCCTGATATGGTGACAATGATAATTGTAACTGTGAATGATCTTTTAACATGGTAGCCGCTCCCTCCTTATATTTCTATTATAATGGAAATACGAAAAAAAGCCCAATTCTTTTTTAGAATCAGACTTTTTCAGTGCCCTTTGTTTATAAGGCTTTCCAGAAATTTTTAATTATTCGAATTCAATCGTTGCAGGGGGTTTTCCGGTACAGTCGTACAATACGCGGTTTACATTTTTTACTTCATTCACAATACGGCTGGTGGTTTTTCCGATGATCTCCCAGGGAATTTCGGCGAATTCAGCAGTCATGAAATCGGTAGTAGTGACCGCACGCAGGGCAACTGCATAATCATAAGTACGTTCGTCCCCCATAACGCCTACAGAGCGCATATTTGTGAGGGCTGCAAAGTACTGATTCACTTTTTTGTCCCAACCTGCATTGGCGATTTCCTCACGCCAGATCGCATCCGCATCCTGAACCATTTTAACTTTCTCAGGTGTAATATCACCAATGATACGGATGCCAAGTCCTGGTCCCGGGAATGGCTGACGATAAACCAAATAGTCCGGAATGCCAAGCTCAAGACCTGCCTTACGAACCTCATCTTTAAACAGGTTTCTTAACGGCTCGATAATTTCTTTAAAATCTACGCAGTCCGGAAGTCCGCCTACATTGTGATGGGATTTGATCACTGTGGATTCTCCTCCTACACCACTTTCCACAACGTCCGGATAAATCGTTCCCTGTACCAGGAAATCTACAGCACCGATCTTCTTTGCCTCTTCTTCAAAAACACGGATGAACTCCTCACCGATGATCTTTCTCTTTCTTTCCGGCTCTTCTACGCCTTTCAGCTTTTCGTAAAATCGTTCCTGTGCATTTACACGAATAAAATTCAGATTATATGGCCCTTCCGGTCCGAACACAGCTTCTACTTCATCGCCTTCATTTTTGCGGAGCAGACCGTGGTCTACAAAAACACAGGTAAGCTGATTGCCTACTGCTTTTGATAAAAGGACTGCTGCCACAGACGAATCCACACCACCTGACAAAGCACAGAGAACCTTGCCGTTTCCTACTTTTTCACGAATATTTTTAATGGATTCTTCTACAAAGGAATCAATTTTCCAGTCTCCGGAACAACCACAGATGTTGTATACAAAATTGGACAGCATCTTACGTCCTTCTTTTGTATGAAGCACTTCCGGGTGGAACTGTAATGCATACAGGCCTTTCTCCACATTCTGTACTGCTGCCACAGGACAGTCATTGGTCCATCCACAGATTTCAAAACCTGGTGCCTGTTTTGAAATGTAGTCATTATGGCTCATCCAACAGATGGTTTTGGGTGAAACATCTGTAAACAATCTGGAGGCCGTATCAACATTTACTTCAATTTTTCCGTATTCACGAACTGGTGCTTTTTCAACCTTGCCGCCTAACAGGTGCATCATAAGCTGTGCACCGTAACAGATTCCAAGAACCGGTACACCCAGTTCAAAGATTTCTTTTGTATAAGTAGGGGCATCCGCCGTATAGCAGCTGTTAGGACCGCCAGTAAAGATAATCCCCTTTGGCTGCATTGCTTTAATCTTCTCAATATCTGTCTTGTAAGAATAAATCTCACAGTATACGTTACATTCTCTGACACGACGTGCGATCAGCTGATTATACTGTCCACCGAAATCAAGTACAACGACTGTCTCTCTGTTCATTGGTTTCCTCCTATGGTCCATATTGGGGACTTATTGGCTTTTACCGAAACCTTTTCTGTCCTCGAAGCTTTATCCGTGTCATATTATAAAAGAGTATAGAGCGTTTTACAATATCTAAAATTCAATGAGAAGCCTAAAATTTATAAGTTTTTTAGAATTTTCTCATTGTTTTTTCAACGATTCCTCACAGTTCCATCACAATTTACAGGTATATTAATAAGCAAATAAAGCGAAAGCTTTTTCATCATATAGATAAACTTTTTCTTTTTCATACTCGCCGGGCCATGTGGTCCGGCCCTCCTTCTTTTATAGGAAAAATATCCTCAGCTTTTATATGCTTTTGTCTTTCTTCTTGCAAAGATCCGCAGGATCCCGGCCACAGCCCCAGTGAACAGAAAAGCCTGCAGCAAAGGCATGTAATTATAACTTTTTTACAGAGCTTATTATATCAAATCCATATGAAGATACTATATTTTTACTATATAAGTTCCAGATTACAAATACAGTTAACCATTGTGGATGTGTCACAGGCGCATAGCAGTTGGTTTTCATATATGTAACCGCTAAGATTTTAGACCAGCATGGTCAAACGCATCACGCCAAGCAAAAGCAGATGGGTAGGATAAAAAATATAGAAAAACCACCTGGAAAATTCACTGCCGGAGGAACCCTTCTCTCCATTATAAAGATACACAATCACAAGGCCTGCCAGCAGAACCGCACTGCACTCCCAAAAGGCATATAATATACGGATTCCCACAGTCCCGGCTGCTTCCATATATCCTTCTTCAAACAGTACCAATGACGCAATGAAGAAATCTCTCATCCGTTTTTTCTGATTCATACGTGAGTTTCTGAAAAGGATCACCATAAGCGGCGCTGCCATTCCCCAGTCACAAAAGGCAGTGAGGAAGATAAGCACAGTAGCCGGAAGCACATGTCTTTCATCCAGACATACCAGTATGAGAAAACATATAAATAATGTAAGGATCATATTTCCCCGCACAAGTCTCCAGCTCTGCCTCTCTCCAAATGCGATCTGAAAAGGGATCTGGGAGAGCAGCGCAAAGAGCAGCAGCCTTTGTCCATACTGTTTTCTGGAATGAGTGTAATAATAGCCTTCCACTAGAAAATAGCACATTACAGGTGCTGTAAAATATCCCAGGTTACGAAGCAGCAGAAAAGCTACAGTGCCTTCCTTTAAAAATATACTGGCAATATGATTCAGTGCCATTAAAATCACTGCAATATATTTGATCTGATCCCGGTTCAGCACCTTTCCCTTTGTCCGCCTGATTTCTTCCATACGCTAAATCTAAACTCCTTTTATGATACACGCCCCCGAACAGCTTTGAACCCACCATACGCATTATTCCTTAATAAAAAGTAATATTCAACTTTGAATATAATGGAGAAGGCATATAATTTTTCAAATACAGATTCATACTAACATATGTACTGTCCGGCCTCTTGTAATATCTTGGTCTGTTCTTTGTATGATAAACTACATCTAAACATACAATATTTTTCAGTGAAACATTAGATCCGTTTTTATATTTTTTTAACACAATTCTGCCGTTCTTCGTATACTCGGCGATTATGCAATCCACTTTATAACCTTTTGCAGGAGTAGCCTTAACCTTTATCTTTTGCGATTTGAAACGCATAACAGAAACAGCTGAAAATCCTTTGAAATAAGAATCATACTCTCTGGATCCCATCTTAAAGGCTTTGAACTTTCTTTTCATATTCTTAAAGGTTACATCACAGTACAGCCTGTAGGATCGGCCGTTCTGATACACCATAAAGCTGATCCTTGTCCGTTCTCCGGCTTTCAGCACATGGGGTTTACTTTCCACATAAATCCCATTGATCCCCTTTTCTTTTCTGGCCTGAAAATTGCTGTTTGAAGATCTTACCTGATAGACTTCTGCATCCTTTGCCAGATTTCCAATGTAGATCCACCCTTCTGCACCTGTCATTCCCATACTTCTCAGGGGACGGCAGATATAGATCTCCATGGTCTGCCTTTTGGCGCACACTGGTGCTGCCCCGTCTGCCTTTGCTGTTACCGGAACCAGCATAAGCAATGCCAGCATCAGAACTATGCCGGCCAGTCCTTTCTTCATTGCTTTCATAATCCTCTTCCCCCCTCGTTTTTATAACAAGAAAGAATCCTGCAAAGCAGGATTCTGACTGCGGTGGGTCGCCTTAAGCGACATCTACCCTTCCGCCGCAGTGCGATCCTGCCCGGTCGGGCTTTTTTATGTACTGGGAAATTCCAACGGAATTTCCCAGTACACAAAAAAACACCATCCCCGCGGCAATCACTTTGTCCGCAAAAACAGTGCTTTCAATGCGCCTTCAGGGGCTCGAACCCTGGACACCCTGCGGCTTCGCCGCTAAGAAAGGAGGTTTTGGCACATCGCACTGTCCGGTGTATTCAACTTGTATTCAAACAACTTAAAATCATATTTTACGCCAGATTTTAGCAACTTTCTAGCATCTTTTAACATTTTTTCATCAACTCTCATACATCTTTCTGACCTTATCCAAGTACTCTGTAAATCCATCAACTACCTTCTGTGGCTTTAGAATCTTCGCTTTCTTTCCAAAACCAAGAACCCAACCATAAAACTGGCCACTGATTTCAACAGGCGCAGTAATACTGAAATGTCTATCATCTACGATATTATAAAGCATTCCTTTCTTTCCAAACCTGTCAACAACTGTGTCCAACAGAGGATTGATAAACTGAATTGTGATTACCTGCTGCTCTCCACCGAACATAGAAAAAACTCTCTGTGTATAATTTTTGAGGTTAATTTTATTAAAGACTTCTTTCCCCTCTCGTTCAATACCAAGTAGTTTTACATCTTTCATTCTGTCAACACGATACGTCCGCAAGTCCTTTACATAATCGTTATAAGCCAAAAGGTAATAGTTGTCATCATTGATAAGAAGTGCATAAGGGCTGACTTCGTACCTGCTGCCATGCCGCCGTTCCACCTGCTGATTCAGATTGCTAATGGAATATTTTAAATATTTAAAGCTGATTTTTTCAGGAGTGTGCTTATCTTCCATGCTCATTGCAGTATCTATTTTTTCAATATTATTTAAAACACCTGAATTGTTTGTCTTTACTCTGTCGGTCAGGATTGCATTATGACGGATTTTTTTCTCTTGGAACTCACTGACAAACTCACATAATATCTTTATCAAACGTTCTGCCTGCGGCTCTGATAAATATTTTGACGCATAGATGCTTTCAACCAAAAGTTGAATATCTGTATAATCATAGTGCCGCTGCTGCATACAGAAGCCCTTTTGGTGCTTATCGAAAATAATATTTTTCAGACTTTCATCATCTTCAATCCACTCAGCAGCTTCTTTGATAGAAATGCCTTCTTCAAAAGCAAGAATCGCTTTATTGATTTCGTCAATATCTCTGTAAATCCCTCTCCGTTCCGCGTCTATACCATAAGTCTCAGCCATAGCAAGACAAATATCATCTGCTCTGATAACATGATTTTCGTCTGTATGTCTCATAAGATATTGATATACAAGGAAAGGTTTCATTTTTTGGTTATTTTTCTTTCCTCTGGTTGACTTTTTCAGTTCGTCTTCTTCGTCAAATTCTTTTCTCATAAGTATAACCCCAAACATTTTTCTTTTATTCTATCATTCCAAGAGCAAAGAAAAAAGAGTGGAATCCCACTCTCATTCAATCTCGATGTTTTCAACGCCATATTTCAGAATAACATTGATTAATTCATTTCTGGAATAGTTGGTTTCTGCGGCAAGTTGGTCTAATGCTGAAAGCGTATCCTCTTTAATGCGAACAGTGATAACCTTACTACCGTCTTCCCCTCTTTTTTTGAGTTTTAAAGGTTTATTCATCATGTCAATCCACCTCTCATTTTGTAATCATTATAGATTGACAGTATGTTTTTAAATATGCTACAATTAGATATGCAAATGTAATACAATTAGATTGCTAATTAGGGGGTGTAAAAAAACACATATAAGCAGAAACTAATGAGAATGTTTGATGTTCAAAAAGGCAGGGGATTTTATGGAAAAAAGGCAAGCATATTGTTAATACGTGTATGTTTACCACAAATGCAGCAATCAAAATGAATAGGACAAAATAACAGGAAAATACAATAAGAGGAGAGATGACAATGAAACTTAAATGTTTACTAGCAGGAACTCTGGCAATATGTTTAGGGATTAATAGCAACGTAGTAGTATTCGCTAAAAAAAGTGAGTATGTAAAAGACTTACAGCATAAGATAGACAAGGCATTAGAATCTGACCCTTCATATGAAGAGTTAATAGAAATCAGAGATGATTATGACGAACTTTTAAAATCAGAACAGGAGCAAATTAAAAATTATGACAAAATAGAAGAAATGTTTACTGTTTCAGAAGAAGTAGTTGCAGGAGTATTTGCTGCAAATGCTCTAAAGGAGCGTCTGAAAAACCCTAGTTCTTTAAAAATACTTTCAGCAGGATATTCTTCATCATATGATGAAATAGATAAGGAATATGGTATAAAAGATGTAATGGGAGCTGTTGTAAAACTTGACTATACAGCGACAAATGATATGGGCGGCGAAGTGGAAGATACTTATTACTGTTGGCAGTATGTACCTGTGGAGGAAGACGGAAAATGGACATGTAAATATAACGATATATTTTGGTCTTTATTACCGGGAGAAGCAATGGGAAACTTGGCAGGCTCAGATGAAAAGAGTCAAGCACAGGAAATGGCAGAGGAACAATATAACGATTATGAAATAATTGAATTGGAACCTGAGCAAATTATGGATAACATTGATATGGATATAACAGTGTTAAAAAATGAATAAACCATATCCAAAAGATGTAATTGATGATGAAGATATAATGTTAGATTTCCATCTACTTTTCAGAAGATAGAAAAGTAGATGGAATTTTGATGTTCCTTGATATTGATGTTATAAAAGATTTTTATGAGAATCATATTGCAGCAGGTGGAACAAAACAAAATTTATCAGGAGGTTAAATACAATGAATGAAAATAAAAACATAAAGACGTATTCACTAATTGGAGCTATATGTTCCATAATATGTGGCATATATTTTTTCGTACATCCTTTTTCATATGGTGCTACTATTATAAGTATTTATTATATGGTACTGTGCGTTCTCCCATATATTATGATTACAGTGCTGCTATTATTAAGGAAAAAGAATGTAATATGGCTTATTCCCTCGGGAATTTGTTTATATCAAACTTTTCGCCAATGGCACTGGTTTCTTTTTGATGATACATTGGATTGTGCAGTAGCAATATGTCTGATTCTGGCACAAACAATATTGTTTATTATCTTATTATGTAATACTATTCCTGCTTTAGAAAAAAAAGCAATGGCAATAAATGAAGTTCTTTGGTTTGTTCCGGCATTTTTGATGTTTATAGGATATATAATTAACATTTTTAATTATTATACAATTAGAAATTATTTTATAGGCAACATTATGAATTTACTTCAAGTAATCATCTCATTGTGTATTGGTATATGGATAAATAGTATATATCCAAAACCAGAAGTCAAAAAAGGAAGTGATAATTATAGCTCATCTATCGCGCCAGATGAATTTTACTGTGGTATGGCAAAACATGTTTTACTGCTTCTGTTTACTTTTGGAATCTGGTATCTTATATGGATTTATCGAATGACAAACTATACAAATGTTGTAGAAAATGAAGAATATCGCGACCCAACAAAAAAACTTCTTCTTTGTATGTTTATTCCGTTCTATAGTATTTACTGGACATATAAAACTGCACAACGTATAGATAAAATGGCTATTACAAACGGTATTTCATCGGATATGACAACACTGTGTTTAATTCTGGCTATTTTTGTTCCGATTATTCCACCTATTTTAATGCAGGATAAAATGAACAATATTATACAGGCAAATAATACGCAGTCTGTTTCCAAACAGGAAAATATGAATAAAGAAACATTTAGAACCGCAGAACAATTAAAGGAATTCAAAGAATTACTCGACAGTGGGGTAATTACACAGGAAGAATTTGAAGCAAAGAAAAAACAGTTACTTGGATTGTAATTGATATATAGTGTTTTAAAATATTAAAGAATTTTTCTAGAGAGGAAGCCAATTGCTTCCTCTTTTATAATAACTGTGCGTGTCCCTCTATAGCCGCTTCGATTCTCTGGGGTTCTATGCCTATATACCGCTGTGTGATTGCACTGGAACTGTGCTGAAGCAGTCTTTGAACTAGGGTAATATCATAACCATTATTTTTGTAGATTTCCGTGGCGTACCATTTGCGGAAACTGTGGGTTCCGACACCTTCAAGTCCAAGGTAATCGCAGACAAGAGCCAGTTGTTTGCTGACTGCCCGTTCTGTCAGGTCAAAAATCTTTTCGTTTTTTCCTATGCCGTTCCGCAGGCAGTAATTTTCAATATACTGCTGAATAATTAAAGGGACTGTAAAAATTCGTTTCTTTTGTGTTTTCTGTTCTGTGATTTCCAGTCTGTATCTGTCGCCATCTCTCACAATGTCGGAGAGCCGCAGGCTCAGAATATCAGATATTCTAAGCCCAAGATTTCCTTCCAAGACAAGAGCGGTTGCAATTCGTTCATTTGGGCGGCAGCCGCAGAATCCTTCTCTCATGGTCTGAATGATTTCTTTGTACTGTTCCGTAGTAAGAGCGATTGTCCTTTTATTCATTTTTAGCATTTCCCTTCATCTTGTTTAATTCTTCAATGCAACTATTGATACGATTGTTTACATCTTCCAAAAGTAAACTGACTGTGTTTCCTTCTGGAAAGAAGTGTTCATTATCAAGAGCGATACAAGCAACGTCAAGGAAGCTGCTGCATTTTGATAAGGTATCTTGGATTTTATAGAATTTCATTTGCGGTTCCCCCTTAAAAGTTCTTATTTTGTGAGTGAATAGTTCCATATTTTCTACAACTTTTTGGAAAGCCGCAGAAATAATGGATTTTACTGTTCTTATAATATATCTTTTAGGAACTTTCCTCTCTTGGCTCATTTTTTGAACCAAGAGAGAAGAATTTCATGCACTGATTGAAAAACGTCTTGAACGTGTCTGACGAAGAAACGCGGTATAAAGATTTTCGTAAACCTTTTTGAATTCCTTGGAGTTGAACTTGGAAGTAAGAACTTCTGTCCATCTGACTGTGTAGCGGTCTGTGGAAAGGCTTTCTACTTTTCTCTCTGCCATCTCATTTTTAAGGTTGTCTTTCAGTCCGTCCACGATTCCTTTCACTTCATCCAAAAGTGCTTCATACTCCATGATTTCCTCTACTGTTGCGTTGATTTTTTCGTTTGTCATAATTCGTTATCCCCTTTTCTTTTGGTATTGGTGAGAGGTTCAAGTGGTGGTTGGCTATTTAAGTATCTAGCGTTCTACTCAGTGCATCCCAATCTCCCTTATCCATTTCCACTCTGACCTTGTATTCTTGGTTTCGGCTTTCGCTTACTTTCGTCTATCCTTGACTTGTTCCTCTCTCTTAACTTATCTTTATTATAGCACTATATATTAGTGCAGTCTATTGGCAAAAGCACTAAAATATAGTGCTATAAAACACTTGAAATTAGTGCAATATTAACACTGGAAACTGGTGCAAAAATATGCTATTATTAAATAAAATGGAGAAGGAGGACATTAAAATGGCTCTTAGATATAAAATGGATATTATGGCAGAGCTTAAAAAGAATGGTTATACTTCCACAAGAATACGAGAAGAGAAGTTAATCGGACAATCTTATCTTCAACAGATAAGACATAACGAATTAGTGTCTTGGAAGACCATAGACACACTTTGCAAGCTCTTAAACTGTCAAGTAGGGGATTTGGTCGAATACGTGGCAGAAGACACGCCAGAAACCGCAGAATAGCCCTTTTAGCATATTCCAATAGAAAAGAGGGAGTGTGTGCGGTCAGTCCTTTAAAGAGACCCGAAGGGCAGCAGGTAAGCGTCATAGGGGGCAGGTATTCAGGATTCTTTTGGAAAAATTCGATTTTCCGATTATACGAGGACAGAACTTCCACTAAGAGGTACTTTCATTTCAGGGAACGGATGTAAGGGAAATACCAAAAGCAAAAAGAATAAATAACGAAAAAAATGGCAAGTCCATTTATGAGGTCTTATAATCTCACAAACGGGCTTGCCGCAATTTATTTGTTAAATCCTGCTAGAAGTTCATCAAGTGCCTTCTCGACAGTTTTTTCAAGTTCTGCTTTGATAGAACGTTCTAGTTCCTGCTGCTCTCGTTTCGCCATTTTCTCCTGCCGTATTTTACGGAACTTCCTTCTTTGGACTTTATCAAAAGCACGACAGATTTGATTAACGTCATATCCGTCAAGATACATTGTATCGTAATAGTCTGGAATACCGTCCCTTCTGTCTAGTTCATCTTGAAGTGTTTCATGTTCATACATCATAACGTGTCCTTTCTTTTCCTGCTGCTGCGGAAATCTTTATTCTTTACTATATATAAAAATCTATTCATGTAGATTAATCTTTTCTGTCTTATTAATTTTAACTGCCAATTTTGTATGTACTCTTTAAGGATATATACAATTTTGGCATTATTCTTCTTTAGAAACGGTAATAATACTATAATGTCGGTTCTGAAAGCGCGCATCTAATATCTGATAATCTGAATCTATAAGTATCCTGCGAATTGTTGTCCAACCACATAGACGGTTATTTCTTGAGTTGCGGATATTCAGGATTCTACAAAGTTTCTCTTTGTCTTCTCTGAAAAGTCGTCTTGCTAAAAATGCATCAGGTATTTTAACTTGTATCATATCTGCCATTGCAGGAAGATAAATGATATCTAAGTCCCCTGTATATCTTCCCCGCACCTGAATTTGAGTATCTTCATGTGAACTATTGATAATGATATAATCAACTCTTGACTTTATCTTTATACTTGTTGCGCAGCTTGCGTTGATGATTAATAGATTATATTTTTCTGGGATAATAAAATTTTTCAGTATTTGTTCTCTGACTGCGTGCTGCTCATCTGTCATGGGATGGTCTTGATTTGAAGTACTCCAAATACAAATAGGAGAATAACCCAACTTAACCGCAAGAGCATTTAATTCTTTCATTGCTGTAATGCGCGTTACATAGCAAATACCGATTTTATCAGTAGCATTGATAGAAGATAAAAGAGCATTAAGATTTGTATACCTTACCGTCTCTTTTGTTTCGTAATGAAGTACATCTTCTGAAACTGGTAATTCACAAATTGCGGTGTTAAATTTCTTTTTTACTATCTCAGGTGTCGCGGTGAGCGCAATTACAGTTGTTTTACTATTGGTTACAGCTCTTTCTAAGCCTTCTTTAGCAATAGAATGACTATTAGGTAATTTTGAAAAGTATTGAAAGTGAATGAGACTATGTAGCTCATCGCAAATTATATAATCAAAATAATTATAAAACTCAGGTTTGCTCGACAAAATCAAACCAAACTTCGCATAAGTCATAATAACAACGCGACTGTCCTCTTGAAACCACAAGTAGTCACCTTCGATGTCTCGAAGCCAATATTTATTGCATTCCGTAGCATTGTAATTCCGAAGAATCTGTTCTTTACCATTTATTGTATCAATCAAATATACTGCCTGATGGAGTGCATTTTGGCAAAGTGAAGAGATTTCGTGAAGTGCAAAGTATGTCTTGCCACTACCTGTTGGAGCTTTGATAATATTAAGTTTTTCTGTTTCAAGATTATTGATATCGACTGCTTCTGAAAGATATTTTGTACCAATCATTTATATTGTCCTTTCTTTTTGTTTTTATTTATAGATTAATATTACAAAATATTTTTATTAAAATCGAATAAGGTCGTTTATCCTAAATAGTAGAGAAGTTTTAGGCAACTTTTGACTGGCTGCTGCCCTTTTCCTCTTTCTTTTCTTTTGGAACTATTTTAAAGCCAGGCATCTCCACCATTCCATAATCTCTAACTGCCGGATATTTCTCAAGAAACCAGTTTTTAATAACTGGATATCTGTGTGCCTTACTGTGACACTGAGAAATAAGAAGCAATTCATCAAATTCCATTACCATTTTTACCCTGTTCTCCCCTTCTTCATGGCTCATAATATAGGCTCTCATATAATCGTAGGTAAGACCTTTGTAAGATTCTTTTTCAGAATTCTTTTTAATAGTTCTTGTTATAACCGCATAAGTCGGATAATCAGCACGAACTCTTTGAAGCTGTTCATATTCCTGAGAGAACGGGTTGCTCGCTTTTTTGGCATAAGCTGCATTTACAATAATTATTGAATTAACGAAGTCGATTGTAATAGGAGATTTCATGGTTTATTACCTCTTTCTTTTGGATTTTATTTTTTTCTTATTACAACTTGTTCTACTAAAGCTAATTAAATAATCATTTTTTCAATTTTTTTCATTTCTCTGTCTTCACGAAGGGCTGCTCTCTTTTCTGTCAGCTTTTCATTGAACTCTGTGATTTCTGTAAACTGTTTAAGGAACCACGCCTTTACTTCTCCATAAGTTGCTTTTTCCGCAAGCATATCTCTTTTTCCGTTTACACATCCACGAAGCTCATTAAACTCAGTCATAAGAGCTTCTTTGCGGTCTCCTGCTTTCTTTTCGATATAGATGGTCATATAAGCATATGTAAGACCTTTCATTGTGTCTGCTTTTTTCTTGGTATCTTTTACTACAACTTTATAGCCTGTTGCTTCTCTTGCTTCTTTAAGATTTTCGTACATTTCAGATTTGAAAACGCCTGCTTCTTTTGCTTCTGCTTTTGTGATTTCGATTGTAGCCATTTCGTAATTGATAAACATAATATTTTCCTTTCTTCGCCTTTTGGCGTTTAGCGTCTGGTCGCTACCCTTATTGTATTTTTTTTTATTTTTCTGAGGTTCTGTGTTCCTCTCTTTGATGATATTAGTATACCTCTATATAGATAATAGTAAGTCATTCTTTTGGTACTTACTGTTGATTTCATAAATAAAAAATGCTAATATTAAAATAAGCGATGTGCCTTGAAAATGAACGATTTAATCAAAGCAGAAATACAGAAAAAGCATCCATATTCTATCGGCAAAGGTAATGGAAAAGACCAACGTTGGAGAACTTACATTCCAGATAAAGCGAAAAAATATGGAAGGAAACTCATCGTCAAAGCAACAGAAGAAGAACTTTATGAATGGCTAAATGACTTCTACAAAGAGAAGCTGCTTGACAATCTTTTGGATAAAGTAAACTTGGAAATTTTTTATCACGAATGGTTGAAATATAAGCGACTTCATACAACTGCTTCAACTTATATCACAAGAATTGAAAGTGATTGGAAATCTTTTTACGTTGGAACCCCTATCATAAAAATACCTTTGAAAAAAATCAATAAACTGACATTGGACGTTTGGGCTCACCAACTTATAAAAGATTATGATATGACTCGAAAAAAATATGTAAATGTTCAAGTCATTATGAGACAAGCGCTTGAATATGCAGTTGATTTGGATATTATCGAGAGCAACCCCATGAAGGGGCTTAAAATTGATAAAAAGATTTTCAGAAAAGAGCAAAAGAAGCCCGATGATACACAAGTCTACACCGTTGATGAAAGAAAAATGATGATTCCTCTTGCATGGGAAGATTATAAAAATGCTGTGAAATTCTATGAGCTTTCTCCCCTTGCTCTTATGTTTCAATTTCAAACAGGATTAAGAATTGGTGAATTGTGTGCTGTGAAATTTTCTGATATCGAGAATGAAAATTATATTCATATCCAGAGAATGCTCAGACGTGATACTAAAGAAGTTGTTCCG
Organism: Blautia sp. 1033sp1_1033st1_G9_1033SCRN_220408; assembly: GCF_040929965.1. Classification (NCBI taxonomy): domain Bacteria; kingdom Bacillati; phylum Bacillota; class Clostridia; order Lachnospirales; family Lachnospiraceae; genus Blautia; species Blautia sp. 1033sp1_1033st1_G9_1033SCRN_220408. The sequence goes on from NZ_JBFKZO010000026.1 coordinate 40,410, forward strand.
CATACAAAAACAGACTGCGGCGACAGATATGTTTTTTTAACAAAAGAAGCAAAAAAACTTATAGCCATTGCAAAGGAACGTCAAGAAAAATCGAACGGAAAGGCAGCAGGCTATATTTTTTCATTAACAAGTGAGCCAATCACCGAACGATGTATCACTTCATTATTGAAAAAATATTGCAGCAAACTAGGAATCTTGTATAGAAGCAGTCATAAAGTAAGAAAAACTTACGGTTCTTCTCTCTTGGACGGTGGTGTTAGTCTCAACACCACAAGAATAATGTTAGGTCACTCAGACGAAAAGACAACATTAAAATACTATTGCTTTGACACGCATACAGAACTTGAAAAGATGAATCTTATGGAAAATGCTTTAAAGATATCTTGAATACATTGTATTCAAATTAAGATTTGCTTTAGAAGATGTAAAAAAGATGTTAGAAAGTTTTTTTGAGGCATATAACAAAATGATTAAGAGCCCGCAAACCCGCATAAACACTGAGTTTTTTCACACAAAAAAACACCATCCCCGCGGCAATCACTTTGTCCGCAAAAACAGTGCTTTCAATGCGCCTTCAGGGGCTCGAACCCTGGACACCCTGATTAAGAGTCAGGTGCTCTACCAGCTGAGCTAAAAGCGCATAGCGTCTTGGGTGATTCTGTTTTCTCTCAGAACTCCATTTGTTCAACGCAAGAGATATTGTACATGAGCCGACAGAAAAAGTCAAGGGAATTTTTATAATTTTTTTATTTTTTTTAATTTTCCTTTTTTTCTGCTTTTTTCCCACCCATATGCTCCAGCATATTTGTTAATTCCTCTGTGGATCGCCTCATCTTATTCATGTGACTGTCCAGCTTCTTATGCTTGTAACTGAACTGACTAAGGGACTGTTTCAGACGATTTCTGGACTTCATATCTGCTCCTGGGCATTCTTTCTATATATAATATGCCCAGGAGCAAAATACGTTCTGTCCTTTGGGTCTTATCTGCTGATCACCATTTTGCAGATAGGATTACCTGCTTTGGAAAACTTCTCTTCATATTCTGTCATAACATTTCCCTTCACCATCTCTTCATCATGATGAAGATCAAAGGAGTGAGCCAAAAGCTTCCAGCCTGCTTCCTGTACTTCCTCCAGGGAAAAATCAAATAAAGGACGGTTATCTGTCTTAAATTCCAGGGTCCCGTCTTTTTTCAGAATCTGGTCATACCTGGCCAGAAACTCTCTGGATGTAAGACGGCGTTTCCCATGTCTTGCCTTGGGCCACGGATCTGAAAAATTCAGATAAATCCGTGAAACCTCCTCTTTTTCAAAAATATCCGGCAGATTACTGGCATCCACACACATAAACAAAAGATTGGACAGTGTCTCTCCATTATTCTCAAGTTCTTCTCTTTTTTGCAGAGCACGCAGCAGCACGCTGTCATACATCTCGATCCCCACATAATTGATTTCCGGATGAAGCCGTGCCATATCCATCAAAAAACGGCCTTTCCCCATCCCCACTTCTATATGAATCGGCTGATCTGACGCAAACGCCTGCTTCCACCGGCCTTTCTGCTGTTGGGGCTGATGCACCACATATTTGCTTTCCTGGATTGCTTCTTTTGCGCCAGGGATATTCCTCAGTCTCATACTTTCATTTTCCTCTTTCTCTTTATTTTTCTTATTTCTTTTACCATGTTTATTTTTCTTTTCCCGGCCGCCTCTTCCCGGCAATCCGGATTCCTTCCATATCATACATGCTTTCCGGAATTGCCGCAACTACATTGTTTCACCGATACTTTTTTTATATTACAGGCATATCAAATATACTTTTTACATTTTTGTAACTGCCAATTATACTGACCCTTGAAAAAATTTGGTCTTATGACTATACTGAAACTATCCATTCCATAGACAAAAATCACAAATTGAATTTCTGTTTTACAATCCATTTTGGCCATTTGTAAAATAGTTTTTCTCAGATTTTAGGTGTATGATATATGGAAATTTTATGGAGGAGGATGCCGATGGAACAAATTTTAAGAAAGCTGTCGGAAATCGAAACCACCGCAGATGAGATTCTGAAAGATGCGGAGAGGAAAAAGCGGGCACTTTCCGAAGAGACGGAGAGACAATGTAAAGAGTTTGATGCCGTCCTGGAAAAAGAAACCGACGCAAAAATCCGAGATATACGTAATGAACTGGAAAAAGAAAAGGATTCACGCCTGGCAGCATTAAAGGAAGACACAGAGCAGCATCTGGTGCATCTGGATTCTTTCTATAAAGAGAATCACCAGCGTATTTCCGAAGAACTTTTCAAAAAAATTATTACAGCTTAATTCAGATGAATGAAGATTTCAAAAGAAAGGAAGTGAATTGAATTGGGAAGTGTTTTTTCCTATAGCGGACTTTCTACCAAAATAAGGGCTCTGCAAAGCAAGCTTATGACCGAGGAAGAGCTTTCAGAAATCGTACAGCTTCCGAATGTACCTCAGATAGTGGCCTATTTAAAAAGAAAACCGGAATATTCCCGGGCATGGGCCAACCTTGATGAGAACGACCTGCACAGGGGCCAGATTGAAAAGCTTCTGAAGCAGTCGATCTTCCGAAATTTTTCCAAAATTTACCACTTTGCAAACAAGGAACAGAGACGTTTTCTGTCTTTATATTCAAAAAGATATGAGATCCTTGTTTTAAAGGCGATCATGGCCAATCTTTTTGACCACAGAAATACAGACCCTGTAGACCTTAGTCCTTACCGTGACTTTTTCCTTCATCATTCCAAATTAGATCTGGATCGTCTAGCCGCCACCACAAATATGGAAGAGTTTGTAAATGCCCTGAAGGGTAATGAATTTTACGGACCTCTTTCCAGAGTAATGGAACACGGCAACGGTCTTCTTTTTGATTATGGGATGGCACTGGATCTTTACTATTTCACCCAGATCTGGAACCTTCGGAAAAAGCTTTTCAAAGGGGATGACCTGGAGGAAATAACAAAAGCCTACGGTGAAAAATTTGATATGCTGAACCTGGAATTTATCCAGCGTTCCAAACGCTATTACCATATGGATCCTGCCGCTATATACAGCCTGCTGATCCCTATGAATTATAAATTAAAAAAAGAAGAGATTACCGCCCTTGTAGAGGCTTCCGGCCATGATGAGTTTGTGGCTGTTATGAACCGCACATATTACGGACGGAAATATCCTCAGATCACACCAGTCAACCTGGAGGAATTCTACAATTACATTCTCCGTACTGTTCTTGAAAAAGAATCACGGAAGGATCCTTATTCTGTAGCAGTGATCTATTCTTACTTATATCATAAAGAACACGAAGTAAACCGCCTGACCATTGCTCTTGAATGTGTACGTTACAAAGTAGGCCAGGAGGAAGCTATGCGTTATATTCGCAACAATTAAAGAACCCGGAGGACAACATAGTGATTGAAAAAATGAAATTTGTGAGTATCACCGGGCCAAAAGCGGATATTGACAGAGTGGTAAACCGGTATCTCAGTAAATATGAGATTCATCTGGAAAATGCTCTTTCTGAGCTGACCACTGTCCGTCACCTTACTCCGTTTCTGGAAATCAATCCTTATAAAGATATGCTGTCAACTATCAGCAGCTTCTATGAGGAACTGGATACTCCTGAACAGATCCCGGAAAAGGATCTGACCATTGAACAGGCTCTGGATATTGTTTCCGGCCTGAAAAGCGAATCTGACCGGATTGCAGACAGGAAATGCCAGCTGGAAGAACAGCGTACATCCCTGACTGAATCCATGCGGATCATCGCTCCCTTCCGAAATGTGGAATTTGATGTTTCTTCTATCCTGAATTTCCGTCATATCCACTATCGTTTCGGACGTATTGAAAAAGAGTATTTTTACAAATTCAAAAAGTATATTTATGAAAATCTGGATACGATTTTTATCAAATGCAACGAAGACGACCAGTATTTCTGGGGCATCTACTTTGTTCCGGAATGCGAGGCTGCCAAGATCCATGCAGCTTATGCTGCCATGCATTTTGAAAAAGTCTTTATCCCGGATCAATATCAGGGTACAGCAAAAGAAGCTTACGCTGCCCTGGATAAAGCCATTCACAAAAATGAAGCTGACCTGGCTGATGCTAATGACCAGATGAAGAAGCTTTTAAAGGATAAGGCTTCTGATATTGTTTCTGCATATCAGACTCTTTCCCAGCTTTCCAGGAACTTTGATATCCGCAAGCTGGCTGCCTGCCTGCCAAACGGAAGCAGCAAAGACCAGGCTAATGATTCAGAAAATGCCAATACCTTCTATATTTTATGTGGATGGATGACAGAAGCAAATACCAGAAAATTCCAAAATGACATTAAGAATGATTCTAATATCTTCTGTCTGGTAGACGATGATGAATTGAACATTAAGAAACAGCCGCCTACCAAATTAAAAAATCCAAAGCTTTTCAAGCCCTTTGAAATGTACATTAAGATGTATGGCCTTCCGGCCTATGGAGAAATGGATCCTACCTGGTTTGTGGCAATTACCTATTCCTTTATCTTTGGTGCTATGTTCGGAGATGTAGGACAGGGACTTCTGCTTCTTATCGGCGGACTGCTTCTCTACAAGATCAAGCATATTGACCTTGCAGGTATCATAAGCTGTGCAGGCGTCTTTTCTACTTTCTTCGGATTTATGTTCGGCAGTTTCTTTGGATTTGAGGATATCCTGAATCCTATATGGCTGCGCCCAATGAATGCCATGATGAACGTACCGTTTATCGGAAAACTGAATACTGTATTTATTGTAGCCATCGGCTTTGGTATGGGACTGATCTTGTTATGTATGATCTTTAATATCATCAACTCTGTAAAGTCCCACGACATCGAAAAAACCTGGTTTGATACAAACTCTGTTGCAGGTCTTGTATTCTATGGTTCAGCAGTTCTTGTAATCGCACTGTTCGTATCCGGTAAAAGCCTTCCTGCCACAGTCCTTCTTCTGATCATGTTTGTACTGCCTCTTATTATCATGTTCCTGAAAGAGCCTCTTACAAACCTGGTCAACAAGAAACCACACCTGATCGAAGGCGGTGTGGGCATGTTTATCACACAGGGATTATTTGAAATGTTTGAAGTCCTTTTAAGTTACTTCTCCAATACACTTTCATTTGTGCGTATCGGAGCCTTCGCAGTAAGCCATGCAGCCATGATGGAGGTTGTACTGATGCTGGCAGGTGCAGAAAGCGGTTCCCCTAACTGGGTGGTGGTCGTTCTCGGAAACCTGTTTGTCTGCGGACTGGAAGGACTGATCGTTGGTATCCAGGTTCTTCGTCTGGAGTATTATGAGATTTTCAGCCGCTTCTATAAAGGTACCGGAAGGCAGTTTGTTCCTTTTGGTTCCAAGAAGCAGTGAAAATAATAAATTAAAATTATTTTAACGAAAGGCCCTGACTACATTTATAAAAACTTTCATTTCAGGGCAATTGAAAGGAGAACATTATTATGACAGCTATGACTCAGATCGTATTAGCAGCAGCACTTGTATTAAGTATCATTATTCCCTTTGGTTATTATCTTCTGGGCGAAAAAAGCCGCGGCCGTTACAAAACTGCTATCGGTGTAAATGCATTCTTCTTCTTTGGCACCATGCTGATCGCAGCAGCTGTTATGTTTGCAGGCAGTGCATCCGTACAGGCAGCTACCGGTTCTGACGCAGGTCTTGCAACCGGACTTGGATACATCGCAGCAGCACTTGTTACAGGTCTTTCCTGTATCGGTGGTGGTATTGCCGTAGCCAGTGCGGCAAGTGCAGCCCTTGGCGCTATCAGTGAAGACCAGAGCATTCTTGGTAAATCCCTGATCTTCGTAGGTCTTGCAGAAGGTGTTGCCCTTTATGGACTGATCATCTCCTTCATGATCATCGGTAAATTATAATATGAAAATATTCTTAATCAGCGACAATATTGACACCTATACAGGGATGAGACTGGCAGGTGTGGAGGGCGTCGTTGTCCATGAACGGGTTGAGCTGAAGGATGCGCTTGAGAAAGCCATTTCCAATAAAGAGATCGGGATCATCCTGCTGACTGAAAAGTTCGGCAGGGAATTTCCCGCCATCATTGATGATGTAAAGCTGAACCACAAAACGCCCCTTATCATCGAAATCCCTGACAGGCATGGTACTGGCCGCAAACCGGATTTCATTACCTCATATGTAAATGAGGCAATCGGACTGAAATTGTAACAAGGAGGCACCCAATGACAATCGAAGAAAAACTGCAGCATTTCTATGATGTTTCTGTAGAAGAAGCTTCCGGCTCTGCAAGCCAGGCCCTGGAAGAACACAAGAAGCATCTGGCGAAAATGTTTTCTGATCATAAACAAACCCGACAGCAGGATGCCCAGGCTCAGATCAAGGCTGAAACAGAAAATGCAAAACGGGAAGTAAACAAAGCGCTTTCCGCACAGCAGCTTACACTGAAACGGAATCTGACTGCCAGGGAAAATGAACTGAAGGACGAGCTTTTTGTAGAGGTTAAAGAACGTCTTACCCAGTTCATGTCCACCACTGAATACGAGGATTACCTTGTACGCAAGATCAAAGAAGCTGTTGATTTTGCAAAAGATGATGAACTATTTATATTC
>NZ_JBFKZO010000027.1:0-38675 GCF_040929965.1 Blautia sp. 1033sp1_1033st1_G9_1033SCRN_220408
AAAAGGACTAAGGATCCGCAAGGGTCTTATCGGGAGATAGCGGCTTTGTCCGGGGTGACTGTTTTAAAGACAGGAAGGTCGTGACTTTAGTCGTGAGAGGCTTCACGCAACAGGCTTGTTGATGCTGGTATCACTTTAGCTGTGTGGGTATTGAGCATAGACATGATGTTTACTGCGAGGTGAAACTCAGGTAGTGAGAGGAATTGTAGGAGAAATTTAACAGCAGCAGCGGGCGGAGAGAAATCGGTATTTCCCTGCTGTCACGAGATCAAGCACTGTCGGTATCAGGCCGACTTGCCAGACTCCATAAAATACCGACTGTGCATTGAAACAATTAGAACCTTGAAAATTTTATAAAGAAAGGAGATTTCGCATATGAAATCAAAAAAGCTTTTCAAAAAAGCAGTGTCTTTGTGTATGGCTGCATTGGTTTCAGTTTCGACCGTATTTCCTGTGTATGCAGCGGATATGAATGAAACAGTGCCAGCAGCTGGAACAGATGAGTCTCAGGAACAGACGGAGGGTAGCGGGACAGATGTTCAGGAAACATCGGTGGATGGTGTTGAAAAACTCGTTTCCGAAACCGGGAATGATTCTGACGGGGAAGCAGAATTGTATGCAGTCTGCCTCCCTAAAACTGATTCTATACAGTATTCTTATGATGAGTCCCACTTAGATACAGCGCTTTCAGAACAGCTGTCTATGCATGTCCTTGTATATGAGGAAAATGAGAATGTCGAAATGAACGTTAAATCTGATAAAGATTTCTTTATCGTAGATGCTTATTCAGGAGAAACATTCCTTTCCTCGGAAGAAACGAAAGATGGAAGGATATCTTTTATCATGCCAGCAAAGGATCTTATGCTTGAGATGGAAGAAGAACTTGCTCCGACTGGAGAGACTGAGTCAAAAGAGCTCTCTGTTACCGAAACGGATGGTGAAACAGAAACAGCTGCAGAAACAGAAACAGCTGCAGAGACAGAAACTGCTACAGAGACAGAAACAGCTGCAGAAACAGAAACAGCTGCAGAAACAGAAACTGCTACAGAGACAGAAACAGCGGCAGAGACAGAAACAGCTGCAGAGACAGAAACAGCGGCAGAGACAGAAACAGCGGCAGAAACAGAAACAGCGGCAGAGACAGAAATAAGTGATGCCAAATCAGAAGCTGAACCGGATGAAGAACTTGAAATCAATGATGATGGAACAATCAGCTTACCAAAAGATGTTGTGGAATCAGCTGCGATACCTCCTGTAAAACAAAGAGAAGATTTTACTGGAACCGTTCCGGATACAAATGAAACGGAATTTGACGGCAATGAGTATACAGTGTATAAGGGAGACAGCTCTTTTAATCCCTATGACCTGAATGCAGGTTATGACCCTGCTGTATTTAATGTATCTCTGGATAATGGGGATGCATTTGATATAGATACAGTTGGCGATTACAAACTTCAGTATACCGTAACCAGTATTGCTTCATCCGTATACTCATGGAAAGTAAATGTTACGGTACATGTAGTTGAGGATCCTAAAGAAACAGGACTTCGCATTCACGTTGGAACAGCTAACCTTACTGCCGGGACAGCAGTTTATGGAAAAGATGCGATGGCAGATGCAGAAAGCTTCACGGTAAAGTCTATTTATAAAGACAAAATTGATCTGGCGTTTGTTTTTGCCAAAGATGGAAAAATGATCGACGGATCAGGCCTTTATAAAATCGAAGCAGATGGAAACCATGCAGCAGTCTCTCTTTTATCTGATTTTTCCGATGCATCCTATACTGTGACTATCACAGATAAAGAACAGGAAAAATTCGATCAGAAAAAAGGAAAAACTGCTGGAGGATGGCTGGAAAGCCTTGATATTGAAAGTATCGACGGAACTGTAGTGACGTTGAAAGACGGAACCTCTTTCGATATGTCTGAAAGAGAACAGCGTTTTGCTGCTGAGAAATACCAGCAGGATCAGCTTAACACAGTATCTGAAAGCTGCGTCGGAACGGATCTGTGTGCTTCAGGAACAACGACACAAAGGGCCGCACGTGCAGCGGCAGCTGATACTAAAGTGAAAAGTAAGTCATTCATAGCAACAGCAACTGCATATTCCAAAGCAACAAATTATAATCCACCCGGTGTCGGGTATAACGGATATTGGGTTACCATGAGTGCATCCAACTGGGAAAGTTTAAAAAAATGGCTGAAAGGGTTAGACCTGGGCAATGAATCATTTATTGAAAAAGAGGTAGACCAGCTTGCAAATTATGCTTATACCACTAGCTGTGGAAACCATACTCTTTTGGCTCTTCCAAGTTCTGTTTACTCACTGGTTGCAACTGCAGACGTTTATAAGCAGGCAAATGGAAGGTATTACCTGAAGATCACTTATCCAGGTTTTGGCGGGGGTTCCGGATATCAGTTCCTTGGTGGTTCCAATGTGACTTATGTATTGCCCACATCCCCGGATGAAACATATGGTTCTCTGCAAATTAGTAAAATTTCTGATGCAGGCAGTGCAATACAGGCTTCCAGGGTCCAAGTCAATACAACTTTCCAGATAGCTTCCGATAAGGAGTTTAAACATATACTGAGGACTTGCCGGATTAGTTCAGACAGTTACCTCGCTGCGATCCCACAGATTAAGATCGATATGAATGGAAAAGATACGATGACCGTTTATGTCCGGGAAAAGGGAAGGTGCCCTGGCCATGCAACAAATGGGAAAGTATACAAAGTGACTTTGAAAAAGAATACCATTGTTCAGCTGCCAGCCTCTCCGGTTGTGAACCATATGAAGTATGGCCGTCCTGTGATCAAGAAACTTGGAGATAATGGGGAAGCCCTTCAGGGAGCAATCTTTAAAGTGGAATATTCTGCAGGCTCCAACTGGGCACCTGAAGGTGTATGGTTCCTGAAATCCGATGAAAATGGAAATGCAACATTTGATTCCGATCATCTTGTCCAGAACTTTGAAGGTCAGGAGAGCTCTGAATTCTGGTGTAAAAAAGACAGCGATGTTCCTGTTCTGCCTGTTGGTTATATTAAGGTCACCGAAGTAAAGGCACCTGACAATTATGAAGTTGATCCAACACCTCAGTACCGTACAATTGATGACAATGCAGATGCGGTTGTTGAATTTGCCCTTGAACCTATGGTTTTCACTAACAAATGGAATCAGGGACGTATCCAGATAGAAAAGGTTGATGCCGACAGCATGAGTACAACCCCGAATGGATCCAGAGAGTATTATTCCATGAAAGGGGCTGAATATACTATTTTTTCAGACAGTGCATGCACAGCAGGAATTGAAGCCTTAACGATTGGAGAAGACGGTCTTTCTAATGTTTCCCAGTATCTGGATGTAGGAACTTATTACATCAAGGAAACAGTGCTTCCTGACTGTGGGAATTATGAGTATGATGGGACTGTTTATCCGGTGGAAATCTCAGCTGCCAATGTGAGCAGGACGCCTATCAAAGTTGTGGTTAAAGAAGTGCCTGTGAAAGGTTCTCTCGATATCCATAAGAAACTGGATCCGGAAGAACCTGATGCAATCAAACAGAACCGTGATCTGACTCAGATCAGATTTTCTTTGACCTATAAATCCAATATGGCTATAACAATTCAGGATATTCAACCTGATAAAGACGGAAATGTTCATGTAGATGGATTGTATTATGGCACTTGGATTTTACAAGAAACACAAGGAATTAAATATCACCAGCCAATGGATCCGGTTGAGATTCTGATCAGTGACCAGAACAGGACTGTTGAGTATGAGGTGGAAAATTACCTGTATCATGATACACTGATTATTCAGAAAAAAGATCTTGATACAGGAGCTATTATCACTAGATCTGGATGTACTTTCCAGATCAGAAATGAAGTCGGTGAACTTGTTTCGCTGAAGGTTCAGGGCGATGTAGATAAAACGACAACCTTTATTACAAGTGAAAAGGGAGAGGTCTTTTTTGACGAAAAGATTCCAGCTGGCAAATACACCTTGGTGGAACTTATTCCCCCAGAAGGATACGAGCTGGCAGATCCGGTTGATTTTGAAGTCACCGGAAAAGAGAAGGATGCAACTGCAACCATTACCATGAGTGATAAACGTGTCACTACTGTAATCAGCATTGAGAAGAAAGACTCTGCAAGTGAAAATAAGGCCGGAAAAGGCTTTACCTTTGACATCATTGCGGATGAGAACATCACCGATGCAACAGGCACCACCTATAAAGGATTTGAGGCAGGTGCTGTCGTGGATACTATCGCCACTGGTGAGGACGGTATCGCAAAATCTAATGTTGGTCTGTATCCTGGCAGATACCATGTTGAGGAAACTGGTGTTGCCGACAACTATAACAATGATGCCAGGGAGGTTGCTTTCGAGGTAGTCGAGAAGAAGACAGACGGAGGCTGGACTGCAGAAGTTAAAGACTTCGATAACGGCCTGATTTCTGTCGAGGACAGTCCGGTTATGAGACCAATCCAGGTTACAAAGACCGATGCAGACAGTCAGAATGCTGCAGGCGCAGATTTTACTTTCAGCATTGTTGCAGATAAGGTTGTTGATGGCAGTGGAAACGTGTATAAGGGCTTTGAGCATGGAACTGTGGTTGACACGATTACAACGGATGGAAGGGGAATCGCCGCTTCCAAGGATCTGTATTGTGGAACTTACATTGTCAAGGAAACCGTAAGGAAACAGAATTATGTGCTATCCACAAAAGAGTATCCGGTAACAGTATCCGACAAGGATAAGACTACGGAAGCTGTAAAGGTATCCATCAGTGACCAGCCCCTTAAGAAAAAGATCCAGGTTACAAAGATCGATAAGGTGACCGGGAACCACTGTGGTGCAGGATTTAAGTTCCAGATCACGGCAGCAGAGGATATCCTGGACGGTACCGGAAATGTCTATGAAGGCTATAAGGCAGGGGATGTAGTTGATACCATTACGACAGGCGCGGACGGCATAGCCGTTTCCAAGGAACTGTACATGGGCAGCTACGTGATCCAGGAAATTGAGGTATCTGCTGATGGCGGCATGGCCATCAACGAGACAAAATATCCGTTCATGCTGAAAGATGAGAAAGCAGATGGAAAACTTCCGGAGATCAAGGACACTGATGAAATAATGGTTGTCCAGATTACGGATATCGCAGATGCACCGACTACCCTGAAGATCCGGAAGATCGATTCCCTCCAGGACAAGGATGGAAACCCGACCGTTGGAAAAGATGGACAGCCTGTAGAAGGGACAGAAGCAAAGCCACTGGAAGGCATCACTTTCCGTGTAAAGGCCAAAGACGCAGAAGATTCAGATGATCAGCTGTATACTACGGATAAGGACGGAAACATTAAGGTGGATTACCTGAAAAAAGATACCACCTATACGATCCAGGAAACGAAGACCATTCCGGGGTATAACCTGAATGAAGAAATCTATGAGTTTACGGTTGATGAAAAAGGCCTGATCAATGGTTCTGATACTTATGCAGTTACGATTTCCAACCAGCCGAATGAGGTCCATATCTCTAAGACTGACATTACAAATGGAAAAGAACTGCCAGGTGCTCAGATGCAGCTGACCGACATGGATGGAAATGTCCTGTACTCCTGGACTTCCGGTGAGAAACCATATGTCATTTATGGACTGCCTGATGGACAGTACCGCCTGGTTGAGAAAGCAGCCCCGGCTGTAAAGGATGAGCAGGGAAACCTGGTCATTAAAACGACTGATGAAAAAGGTAACGAGATCCATCAGTATGAAGTTGCTGCTTCCGTAACACAGGGAACACTGCCGGCAGATGAAAAGGAAAAAGCCAATGTGGAAAGACTGAATTCCCAGGGCATCTTTACCATCAAGGATTCCCTTGTGGTACAGAAAGTGACCATGAAGGACTGCCCATACAGATGGGTGGACGTGTCCAAGAAAGCCATTACAGGTGACGAGGAACTCCCAGGGTGTACCCTTACGGTGCGTGATGCACAGGGAGATGTTGTAGATACCTGGGTTTCTACAACGGAAACACACCGGATCCAGCTCCACAGTGGTGTTTATACACTGACGGAGGAAAAGCCGGTCGATGGCTATGTAACTGCAGATACGATCAAGTTCGAAGTAAAACAGACCAGTGATACTGATTATGGGATCCAGACCGTGGCCATGCGTGATGAAGTCACTAAGGTCACAATCTCCAAAAAGGACATCACCAATAATGAAGAACTGCCAGGGGCACATCTGGTTATCAAGAATGAAAAAGGGGATGTGGTAGATGAGTGGACTTCTACAGAAGAGACCCATTATATCGAAAAACTCCCAATCGGAAAATATACCCTGACGGAGACCACAGCGCCGGATGGCTATGAAACTGCAGAAACCATCCACTTTGAGATCAAGGATACTCCGGAGATCCAGCATTTTGAAATGTTTGATTCTCCGTACCGCCCGGTTGAGGTATCCAAAAAAGACCTCACCAATAAGGAAGAACTTCCAGGGGCGAAACTTGAGATCCGGGATACAGACGACAAGGTTGTTGACTCCTGGACATCTGCCAGTGAAGCACATAAGGTAAATCTTCCTCATGGTAAGTACACCCTGATTGAGACAAAGCCTGCGGACGGTTTTACAACAGCCGAATCCATCCGCTTTGAAGTACTGGAGAGAAACACCAAGGAAGATGGTGGTGTGGAAATACAGCATGTAGAGATGGAGGACGATGTAACAAAAGTTCAGATCAGCAAACAGGATGTTACCACCAAGAAGGAACTTCCTGGTGCAAAGCTCCAGATCAAGGATAAGTCCGGAAAGGTCATCGAGGAGTGGACTTCCACGGATCAAGTGCATTACATCGAAAAACTTCCAATTGGGGAATATATCCTGGTTGAGACTACCGCACCAAACGGTTACGATGTAGCGGAAAGTGTAGCATTCAAGGTACTTGACACCAATGAGATCCAGCATGTGATCATGTATGACTCACCAAGTGTAACACCTGGAAACGGAACAAATGTCCCAAGGACCGGCGACATTGACCGGACTATCCCGATTGCTGCAGGCATCGTAGTTGTTGTACTGACTGTGGTTGGAATCTTCCTTCTCAAGAAGAAAAAATAAATAACCGTAGCAGGGGCAGTGGAAACTGCCTCTGTTTTTTTATTGCCAAAAACCAACAGAAAAGGTATACTTAATTTGTTCTTATAGAAATCAACCCGGGGGTGAAATAAAAGACATATATTAAATAAAAAGAACAATGAGGGAGGAATTTCAATGAAGAAGTTAAAACACATGTTGTGCACCATGATAGCTCTAGTCCTTATCCTGACGACCATTACGTTGAGCCCGGTTCACGCAGAGACTGATGGAGAGACAATTATAACGGTTCCCATCACCGTGCAGGAAGAGTATACGCTGGCTGATGATTTTTTTAAACTGCTAAACCAAAAGAGGGCAGAAGCCGGGAAATATGAATATATACTTGATGATAGACTCATGGATGTAGCTATGGAGAGGGCAGCTCAATGTTGTATTTACTTTTCGCACCTTTCTTTAACCTACAATAGAGAACAATATGGCGCCTTGTCTGGAACTTATATTGACAACTATGGAGATTATCCGAATACTACATTTATGCAAGAGGACATAGCAGAAGGTCTTGCCGATGCCCAGAGCACCTATACGGTCTGGTACAATTCAAACGGGCATCGTCCTCTATTAACTGACACGAGCAATTACAGATACTGCGGAGTCGGTGTTGTTACCTACCACGGGAAAAGGGAGTGGGTTTTTGTGGTATCCAACACACAAGTTGGAAATCCCATAAGCCAGGTGTCGGGTTCCGAGACAAAGACCCGGGATATTCGAACAAAGATTAAATATCTTGCAGGTGGCACAATCTATCGGAGAGGACTTAATATAAAGGGTACTACACCATTTGAGTTCGCAGATTACAGCGGGAATGGAAACTCCGGGTATTCAACAGCTGATTTCCCTAACTTGTTCACGTATAGGAATAATACACCGGATATCATTGATGTAGATGCCCAAGGAATAATTACAACGAAAGCTGCCGGGGTAGGATCTTTTACGGTTTTTTACAAGGGTGCAACTGAACTTTGTACGGTAAATGTAAATATATCTTTGTTATATGAAGAAATGATTGCTCTTACTCCTACACCAATCCCAACACAGGCACCGAAGCCCACGGAAACTCCGGCACCTACCCAGTCACCCAAGCCGACGGTGAAGCCAACCCAGCCGCCGAAGCAGCCAGAGGCACCGGTTTCCCGCAGCTTTACAGTTAAAGTAAAGAATGTAACCTACAACGGAAAGGCACAAAAACCTGCAGTTACTGTGTATGCCGGAAATGAAAGGCTTTCCCCAGATTGTTATACTGTAAATTATAAGAATAATAAGAATGTAGGTTACGGTACAGTAGAAGTAAACGGTAAGGGGAGATATTCCAAATATTCCGGGACAGTTAAGTTTAAGATTAACTTTAAGAAACCGTCCCTTTCTTCTGCCAAATCCACAAAGAAAAAGACGCTTACCGCATCCTGGAAGAAGACCGGCGGAAACAGTGGCTGGCAGGTGCAGTACTGTACAAATAAGAAGTTCCGTTCCGGGGCACGGACAGTTAATTTAAAAGCAGGAAAGACCAAAACCACCATTAGGAAGCTGAAGAGCAGGAAGACTTATTATATCCGCATCAGAGGCTGTAAGAACGTGAACGGCAAGATGATGTACTCTGGATGGAGTAATGTCAAAAAGGTAAAGATCAAATAGCAAACAAGGTTCTTCACACTAATGAGATCCAGCATGTGATCATGTATGACTCACCAAGTGTAACACCTGGAAACGGAACAAATGTCCCAAGGACCGGCGACATTGACCGGACTATCCCGATTGCTGCAGGCATCGTAGTTGTTGTACTGACTGTGGCTGGAATCTTCCTTCTCAAGAAGAAAAAATAAATAACCGTAGCAGGGGCAGTGGAAACTGCCTCTGTTTTTCATTGCCAAAAATCAACTTTTAAATGCCAACTTTTAAAGCTGCAAGAGTTGACCGCCTCTAAGGGAATGGACTTTTCTATTAAAAATAAAAATTATAATTCCAGAATAATAGTTGATACTAAAGGCCATATAAGTTCTTAAAATAGTGATCTCTAGTGTAATTTTAGTCACTTTAGATTCAATTATGGGAGAATTTTTCTGAAAAGGACGGTTTTAGAGAGATAAAAAAATTATATTTATAAAAGTTGATATTTTAGAAGAGTAGCCTAATCTTTGAACTTTCTCATAAGTACCATTTTTATCAATACTATGTATTTTTAAGGTAATATTTCCAGAAAATATTCTATTTATCACAGAGTGTCATGTTTTATCCGGAGCCCGAGCCAGTTATGAAGGTGATTAATTCATGATCTGGGCTCCGGGTCCTATTTTTGGAGTGAAAATTTTTAAAATGTCATATAAGACATAATTATATTTTAATTATGCCATATTTGACATAATAAGTGTTCTGTTATGTCAGAAGATCATTTTCTATAAAAATAGATATGCCAGTATTGACATAATAAGAAAAACATTATGTCATATAAGGCATAATTTAGATTAAAAAATGTCATAAACGGACCAATATTTTTTTTGTAATAACATCTTTTAATTTGAATAAATGCCATAAACGGCATAATTACTTTATACTGTTGCCTACAGTAAAAAATAATTTTATAAACAATTGAATCCGTTGCGGTTGCCGCCGTAAAAGAGTAAAAATAAAGGATAAATGAGAACGGCGGCAGGTTTTCCGCCGCCCTATTTTGGGGTAAAAGGTTAATTCTTCAGTAATGTGCGGCGGGAGGAATTGTTTTGGAGAAAACGGATTCCATAAGAACAGTTCGAATCCTGCTGCCTTTACAAATAACAATGGATTCTTAGGATTAGAACTACAGTGAAAGCGTTTTGAAAGTATCACAGACCAAGCATCAAAATATACCCATATCTTTTAAAACGGATGTTTTTTAGGAAGTTGCGAAGGTGAGAAACTGAAAATATTGCGATAATAGGTGGTTTTGATGCGATATAGATAGGTTTTGAAGTAAAAAATATGAGTATAGGTAGATGGTGGATATTTACAGGAAGCACGTCTGTTCTTAAAAATCCGTTCATTTTATCATAAAATCAATTCCCAGGAAGAGATCAATAATACATGGTATATGAAACTGTTGAAAACGATGGATTGGGAAGAAACATGACGTCATCGACAAAAAATAGGAGATTAAGATCATTCAAAAGGTATATTTCTGCTTATTCAGAGCAATCGCTTGCTTACAGCACTCCTCCAGAGCCTTATTGCTATACTTCTTTGTTTTACACCTATACCGTGGAAGATTACATCGGATGGCTCGGAGGTTTTGACAGAAATATTATGTTAACTGGATGCGGATATGACTATAACGAGGAAGGAAGCATTGTTAAACACAGGTTCATGGATTATTCTGGAACACCGCTGTTCAGCGGGATTAATTACCTCTCTGGAACAGAAACCGACTTGTCCATGGATACAGCGGCAGAGGAATGAAGCCACCATTGTTTGTACCTGGAAATGGCAGCCTATTCTGTATTCTGATGCAGGGTAGGCTGCTGTATAAACTTGGCTTTTTTTGTATAAAAGTAGTCAGAAAATTCTTAATGTGTTATAATTCTATATACAATGTGAGATATTAAAAATAAAACTAAAAAACTTGTGATAAAATAATGAGGTGAGTAATGGCTTGCATAATATCGCCAATAATTAAAGTAACAGAGATGTGCAATTTTGACTGCGCTTTCTGCCGGTACGCGAACCATAAACAAAATACCGGAATTATTAATGTTGACACAGTAAAAAAGATATTAAGGGAATCAGCGGAAATTAATGCGGATACGAACCCAAAAGTAAAAGTACTTTTTCATGGGGGAGAACCATTGTTATGGGGAATTGAGCGCTTTTACGAAATCTATGAATATGAGAAAGAACTTTCGGATAAAACAGGTGTCAAATTTGCTAACAGCATTCAGACAAATGCGTTACTGATTGATGATGCATGGATCAGTTTTTTTAAAGAATCCCATATTGGCATTGGGATAAGCTTGGATGGGCCGATTGGCGTAAATGCACATTTTTCCCAGGATGAAAGCCTGTCGTTCCAAAAAACGATTGTCGTATTAAATAAACTGAAAAAACAAAAAGTGCCATTTGGAATATTAAGTGTTATTACAAATAGGCATATTGAGGCTGGAGCTGAAAGTTTTTATGCTTTTTTGGTGAGCAACAACATTAAAAACTGTGGGTTATGTTACTGTTATAACCCAGATGATGGATGTTCTGTAGATTCAGAAAAACTTGTTTATTACTTATCTGATCTTTTCGACTTGTATTTTGACGGTGAAGCAAGGATCAATATCAGGGAATTTAATGAGGCTATTACAGCAATATTGATAGGAAAACACAGATGCTGCAGCCATCATCAAAGGGAACGTTGTGGATATTATCTGACATTTTTGCCTTCAGGGGATGCTTTTTTCTGTGATCCGTATAATTTGCGGAAAGAAAATTGTTTAGGTAATATTTCGGAACAGAGTATTTCAGACATGGTATCATGCAGTAAACATCAGGATTTGTCTAATATGATACAGAATCAGGTTAAGGATTATTGCTACAAGTGTCCTGTAAAGGATATCTGCGGGTATGGATGCCCACGGACAGACCGGGATAATGGTATAAATTATTTTTGCCCGGCAAATCAAATTTTGTATACACATATTGCAAATACAATAAAAGACAGGAGGAAGATTATATGAGTAACGGAATGAAGATCATTGCAGAAATATTGGAAGACCCACACGGCCACAGCCATGACTGTTCAGAGGATTCTTACAATGATTGTGACTGGAATGATGATTGGAATGACGACTGGAACGACGACTGGAATGATGATTGGAACGATTATTAATTATTGAAGTACTACTTATGGAGGGATGAGTTATGAGAAGAAGAATAGTAGCATTATTAATGTCGGCTGCTTTGGTTTGTCAGCCCCTGCCAGTTCAGGCAGAAGAGTTTTTCAGTCAGGAAGAGATTGAAAGCGTTTCTGAAACAGACATTCCAGAAACCACGGAGCAGGAAGCAGAGCCGGAAGACAGTTCAGAACTGGAGTTTGAGGGAACAGAAGAACTTAAAGAAGCGGAAGTTAATATTGAAGATACTGGAGAACCGGAATTCTCAGATGGATCAGAACCTGAAGTATCTGATGATGGATGGGAGAGTGGAGAAAGCTTATCAGGAAGTAATGAAAACAATATTCCTTCGGATGCCTTATATTATAATGGACATTATTATGCTGTGTTTAATTTACATTCTGGATGGGAAGAAGCAAAAGCGTACTGTGAATCATTAGGCGGGTATCTTGCCACAATTACAAGCCAGGAAGAAAATGATGCTGTGTTTGAATATATGACAGATCAGGGATATGACAGTGCATATTTTGGATATACGGATGAAGAAACAGAAGGAACCTGGAAATGGGTAAATGGTGAAAAATCAGATTACACAAACTGGAATCCTGGGGAACCTAACGACGAAAATTCTAAAGAAGATTATGCTATGTTCTATTATAAGTATCCAGAAGGAACCTGGAATGATGGAGATTTTGGAGGATCAACCGTAGGAAATGACAGGGCGTTTATTTGTGAATGGGGTGATTACACAAAAGAAGAACAGCCTAAATATGCATTAAGGCCAGAACAGGTATGGGGATTTAAACAGAGGCAGGTTTCTGATCTGACAGGAACTTTAAATCTCGGGTATTATACGAAATTTTTTAGTCCGGCTCATGCTGTAATTCTGCTCCTGGCAGATAACGGATCCGGTGGTTATTGTTCCGGAATGGCAACCTCAGTAAATGCAATATCCGGATATGGCTGTGTACCGGTATCGTCGTTCCGGGTTACAAACCTAAGTGATATTACAAATCCAAAAACAACATCCTCTGTTACCTGGAAGTCGGCAGCAGATTATATAAAATATGCCCATGTATACCAGAATAAGTCATCTGTGCAGAAAGAAGCCAGAAAGCATAACGGAGATCTTAATGGATTGTATAATGCTGTGAAAAATTCTGTTTCTGGAAATGGAGATTATGTAGAAATCAGAATACGTGGAGATTACGCAGGTGAAATAAGTGCCGGGCACTGCCTGTTAGCAATGGGAATTGCAAAAGATACTGACAGTGAAACGGAAATTCTGGTTTACGATGGTAATTTTTCTTCTGATTTAAAGAAATTCTACCTGTACAAGCAAAACGGGCAGGTTACTTCCTGGAAATATGACCAGCGCGCGGAAGGATTTGTAGATTGGGGAACGGGAAAACCGAATAATCAGATCACTTATACGATATCCGGAAAAGATTTCAAAAAGGATGTGACTTCCATTTTAGATAGCGTAAATATTGATATGTATAAATATCTGATTTCCGTAGAAAATAAGAATGCCTCAGTTAGAACATCTAATGGAAGCCAGTCTTTAAAAGGATCTGTAACAGGAGACATTATCCCTCTGCAGACATACAATGGAACCTCAGATTCTGATGCGAATGTATACTGGATTGAAACGGAAGGGGAAATCAGTGTCCAGAACAATGCCTATGATAACTCTATTGAAGTCGCCGGGAATAATAAGACTGTTTCAGCTGATATTCCTGTAAACAGTTCAGTATCCATGAATCTGAATAATCAAAATGTGAAAGCTGACGTTACCGGCCTTTCCTCAGGCAAAAGTTTTTCTGTAACGCTGACACAGTATTCTGACAGTGCTGTTTCGACAGCGGCAATTGTGAGCGGAATAGCGAATACGGGAACTGTGAACATACAGAAAGAAAATGGAAATAAGGTTGATGTAAAAGGTGCAAGCCAGGCAGAGGTACAGTTTCAGAAAGAAGATGGTTCTACTACCACAAAAGTAAAAGTGGATCTTGGAGGCAAACCATCTCAGATAGAGCAGAATTCAAGCAAGACAACTGTCAAACAGGATACCAATGGTGATGGAATATATGATAAAACAGTTTATGATTCCAGCAAAGTAAACAAAAAAGTATCAGCCCCGAAGCTGGGGAAAGTATCAGCTGGGCATAACTTTTTAAAAATCAGCTGGGGAAAAGTTTCAAAGGCGAATGGATACCAGGTATACCGGAAAAAAATGGGGGAAAATGGAAATCCGTAAAATATGTCTCTGGTACTTCTTACACAGACAAAAAGGTAAAAGCTGGTAATACTTATACTTATACCGTAAAAGCATACCAAACTGTAAATGGTAAAAAAATATTCAGCAGCTATAATAAGAAGGGCATTTCTGGAAAATTAACTACAGCCGTTTCCCTGAAAACGAAATCAAAAAAAGTAGCCGTAAGCTGGAAAAAGACAACTGGGGCAGCAGGATATTATGTATACCGCGCTGCCAGTGCAAAAGATAAATTCAGCAGAGTAAAAACAATCACTTCTGGTAGGACGTTAAAATATGTGGACAGCAAAGTGAAAAAAAGTAAGACATATTATTATAAAGTTGTGCCATATGGAAAAAATGGAAAGAAAATTGTGAAATGTGGTACAAGCGCTGCGAAAAAAATAAAAGTAAAATAAATTAGGAATGTACTTGCAAATGACAGCCTATCCTGTATTCTGACACAGGATGGGCTGTTTTTTGCTGTAATTCTGACAATATGTATCAACCTTAAATGCTCCACCCTTCCGGCATCATCTGCCTCAGGCAGGCGTCAGAATTCATGCCTGCTGCCGTTAGTTCTGCCATACGCATGGATGCTCTGCTGACCCTTTTGTAATTCTGACTCCTAGGAGTCAGGGTACTCAGTTTGTGTGCCGAGCATGGCACTAATCTTGCTGGTGCAAGTCCAGTTACGGGTATTTACCGCCAAGTGTAGCAAACCACAAGTCGGTATCAGTAACGGTATGGATGGAGGAAATGGTGTAGCAAAGTTCTTGAGCCTACGAACAGAAACTTGATCAGGCGATTAGGTGGGTGAGATTGCAAATCAAATCGAAGCCCAAATGGTGAACGTAAACCGAAATTGTAAATCAAGAGGTTGTGGAACGAAAGATTAGTGTCTTACCTCGGGAGACCCTACTCACATATCGAAAGATATGGTCGAAAAAGGTTTGGAGAGGGAGTCAGATGATGTCATAGTAGGCGTAAAAGCTGAAGGACTGAAACGATTTATAGTACGAATCGTTATATTTAAAATAATACATGAGCCAGAAATCAAATGGACAGGAAAAGCAGGAACGTAACTAAGGAATACTGTTTATATCTAGAGGGGTGTTATGTATGAATCTTAGGATTTTAATGAGATTGGAAAAATTGGGATAGATCTGTCATCAGGGCAAAGGGCATGGATGAATATATCAGCGGTTACGCCATGGTCCCTGGATTGTTTTTTACATTACTTGGGAGCACTTTGGGAGGTCTTGTCTTTTTTCTGCTGATGGCTGCCATTGCTTTTGTATGCTTTATCCTTCTGGTACACATTATCGTATCCTGGGTGCTAATTAAAAAGGGAAAAATGCGGACCGATGCAACGCTAAAAATGATCCTGTTAACTATTGGGTTGGTTTTTTCGGTATTTTTTATGAGGAATGTATTTTTAACCATTTTAGCAACGGTTCCTTTGTTTGTCTCTATGATAGAATACCGTTGTGAGAAAAAAGAAACGGAGGAAAAAATGTGAGAAAACAGAAGAGAAGGATGCTGATCCTGCTGCCAGTATTTTTACTGGTATTGCTGACAGGATGCGGGAAGCTGGGTTCCATTGTGAATGATATCCATGGATCCCTGATCGGAAACAACTATACGGTGTATACCTACGACAATTATGGAAACCAGACGTTGAAGACGTCCGGAAAGAAAATCAGTATTACCGGGAATAAAATAGAGACTACCAGTCATGACAGCGACGGAAGGACAGTAACCGGGTATGACCTGTCCTCCGTCATTACAATCACAATTGACGGAAAAGAAATCGAAAGCTGCGGAGACACCTGAGTTTTTGTACAGAAAGGCCTAGACCCGGAAGTGGATTTTTCTTTGGATGAAATTATTAGCAGCGGAAGTGGAATTACCGGAAACGCAGCTATTGCTAGGGTGCTGAATAAGTACAAGAATGATTTTGGAAAATCCAGGGTAGTAGTCATCAAATCCCAGCTCGGACAGCCGATAGCGGCTTTTTCTGGAAATGATGTTTATTGGGAAATCCCAGATGATCTGCCGAAGATGACCAAGCTGATGGTAGACGGAAAAGCACTGTACATACACAGGGCAAATTACCAGATCATTGACAAAGATCTGCTTTAAGGAAAAAATATAGGTAAAGTAAAAAGAAAATGAGACCTCAGCTGCCATGATGGTGGACTCTGGAAAATGATGGCTGCTGGTTCTGTAAAAACAGAAATAATTGCGACGGATATTAACTACAGGTTGAATTGCATTTTCTTGCAAAATCAGTTATTATATTTACAGATCAAAAAAACAAACAATAATCAGAAAGGAGAATCATATCATGAGACAGATGAGTTATTTATTTTCAAGCGAATATCGATATTTTGAATCATCAAGTTTTTCAAAAAAATTTGGTTTTATTCGTCATGGGAAAATAAATAACACTGGGCAAAATGGATAGTTTCTCTCAAAAGAAAATCTTTCAGCCGTCTGTTGTGTTTTTCATGACAGGCGGCATTTTTTGTGCCCGTGGCGGAACTGGAAGACGCACCGGATTTAAGCTCCGGTTCATTATGAGTGTGGGTTCAAGTCCCACCGGGCATATTAAGGAGGATTTTCATGGTTACGATCGATATGGATAAGACGGGAAAAAAGATAAAAGAGATAAGGAAAAAATCTGGAATGACGATAAAACAGGTTCAGGATGCCTGTGGGATATCTGCTGCCGCAGTCTGTAAATGGCAGAATGGACAAGCAATGCCAACACTAGATAATCTTATCATCCTGTCTGACCTTTGGAATGTAAAGATGGATGACCTGATCGTAAGACAGGTTTCCTGACATAAAGGGACGGTAGCTCAGATGGTAGAGCGATGGACTGAAGATCCATGCGCCGCAGGTTCGATCCCTGCCTGTCCCATTAACGGTAGGTATGCAAATGGTGAAGCAAGCGGTCTGTAAAACCGTGACAAGAGAAACGTTGTGGGTCCGAATCCCACCCTGCCGATTATGACGGATTGGTTTAATAGGCTATGACATTGCCCTTTCAAGGCAATAATGAGGGTTCAAGCCCCTCATCCGCCGTTATGCTCCTGTTGTCTAATGGATAAGGCACACGGCTACGGACCGTGTTCTTGCAGGTTCGAATCCTGTCGGGAGTGTTTGTTCCCCAAGTTGGGGCAGATTTGTGAAGCGTTGGCAGAGTGGCCGATTGCACCGGATTGCTAATCCGGAGATCTCAAAGGATCTGGAGGTTCGAATCCTCCACGCTTCGTTTTTTTGCTGCAGTCGCTCAGCTGGTGGAGCCGTAGTCCTGAAAACTACCAGCCCGAAAGGGTATGCAGGTTCGAATCCTGTCTGCAGCGCTGTTACTGCCTGAAAAGGCGGATTTTTTTGTTTTTCTCATTACACCTTGAATTGCCATTTTCATGCTGACTGTTTTCAGACGCACGTCACGTCCTTCATTCAAGATCTTCCTCGCACCAGTATGTGCCTGGAGAAGAAAATGATGCAAAGCTCCTATGTAGTGGAACGGTTATCTCTGAGTATGAGATCAACATGGATACTGGGACTGTAACGCAAATTGGATGATAGGAAAGAGAGATATTTTCTGATTTGCCTCTTTTTTCTAATCTCTGGCTGAAACAAGATTTTTGTGGTATACTTTTATCTGAAACGAACTTGGAGGGATAGGTGATGTCAGAAAAATGTCCGGTTATTGCAGTTACAGGATTACAGAAATACAAAGATGACATGGAAATGATACAGGAAAAACTGACAAAGCAGTATGTGCATTGTTATTCCAATTGGTTTCTACGGTAAAGAACCTCTTTCTTTGAGGATGGATAAAATTGACATTGCAGAAGAATTGTTTGTCATTAACTCTGAATGGATAGTGAAAAAATCCACTTGGGTAGACATCTGCTACGCATGTCTAACTGGAAAAGATGTTAATTCATTGGAGTTTTTAACATATCGGAAAATACAAGATAAAGGAAAAAATTTCAGGTAGCAGGCAGAAGAGCTGGCACAAAAACAGTTGGAAATGATTTGGAATAATGAATGTCCAGATAAAAGAAATATCATTTCATTTTCCTATAAAGGCTATACCATCTATGATCCATGGATCCGAGAAGAGCTTCAGGAAGCCCCTTTTTCCTGGAGAATTCATGAAGATCCAAAAGCTGGTGTAAATCCATTCGACTATTACGGAAAGAGGGCTGCTGCCAAATTCATTGTTGGTATAGTAGAGAAAAATCAATGAGTACAAAAGGAGAGCTTGTAGGAATATCATGATCTATATTAAACGTATTGAGGAAATCTGCACGTCGGACTACGATGAAATCTGGTGGATTGTCCGTTCTCCGGATTGCATTCCAAAGAAAGAAAAACTGGTTCAGTCCCTTGCTCCATCCAAAGAATTGTTCCAGAGATACAGGAACGCTTTCCATGCTGGACAGTTTAATTCCATATTTTTTCAGAATGAATATGTTCCCCAATTTATAACGGAATTATTAAAAAGTGAAAAGGCGAAAGATGATTTGAACTATCTTTGTCAAGAGGGCAGCAGAAGAAACATTGTTTTAGGATGCTACTGCGAGAACGAAAAACTTTGTCATAGGAGTATCGTTGCAGGAATTCTGATTGGAATGGGAGCAAAGATCAAGACTGATCCGGGATACCGGAAATATTATGATCTATTCCAGGAATATTCTTAGGACTCCTATGTGAAAAACAGGCACCTCCACAAGGGGTGCCTGAAAATGTAATGCATTTTTTGGTGAGGGAAGTACCGCATCCTGTGGATGAAATTAATCCCAGGAATAAGAAGTGGCTTCTTCAAAGATATATTTGTCATCTTTTGAAGTGTTGCCCCGGCGAATCATTTCACCTTTTAACTGGTCTGCAATTTTCTTTCCAGCCCAGAAGCCTTCTTCATAATAAGCATCTTTTGCAGCTCTTCCAGCCGTTCTAATGTCGTCATGCGTCATTTTTGCCATAATATTTTCCTCCTAAAATACTGTTTACTATATGCTAGAAATTAGTCATCCCATGAATAAGAAGTTGACTCCTGAAAAGCATATTTATCATCGCTAGACGTATTTCCATTGCGGACCATTTCACCTTTTAACTGGTCTGCAATTTCACGTCCAGTCCAGTAGCCATCTTCATAGTAAGCATCATGTGCAGCTTTTCCTGCCGTTCTGATTTCTTCCTCTGTTAATCTTGCCATAATGTTTTCCTCCTTCATAGAAATTTACTTGAATTACTGGATTATCCATGCTATGTCTGGTGTCTTATACCAGTTGACTATATTTAAGCTGCTCCGTCTGTATATTACTTTACTTTCGCCTCCTTTCCCTTTCTGGTTCCATATTAAACCATAAAGGAGAGAAAAACCATGTCCGTATACTACGAAAAAGGCACTTGACAATATGAGAGTAAAATTCAGAGGAAATATACAATCATTACTATGTAATGCAAAAGCTGATCTGTACATATAGTAATTAGGTTGTATCTTGCTTTCAGGACATCAATACAGAAATGGAAAAGAAACAGAAGTATCAACTGCCAATTTAGTCCAAAGCAAATATAGAACGGCAGGCAGTACAGCACACAATGTACAAACATGTGATACCAGTTTTTTTCTTTTGATTCAGCAATGTATAGAGTCTGAAAGAAATAATCTCCAAGCAAATGGCAGAAGAGAAGTTGTACAATTTTATTCATCAAAAATTTACCCCTTTCTATCAAATTAAGTAGAATACCACGCCCATAGGATCCCCCCGCATGAGCGTGGGTGAATGCCAGCGGCGCAGATCCCTGCGTTTATTTTTGTCCCTGTTTCCGAATGTACTGTTCCACCCTGTCCCTGGTCGTACCTCCCACCGTGGAGGCAAAATAGCTGTCCGTCCAGAATCTGGACTTCCGGCCCGGTGTCAAACAGGATGTGGACATGGTCCAGTTCCCCGTTCAGTTCCTTTAAGGTATATCCCCTCTCATCCAGGATGTCTCGGATGATCCCATATACCAGTTCCTTCACTTTTCCCTGAAGGACCGGCTTCCGGTACTTTGTCACCAGCACCACATGGTAGGTCAGCAGAAAACAGGAATGTCGGTTCACGTAATACCCGGTATCTTTTTTCGTATACATAGGCGTCCTCCTTTACAGTCATATACTTATATGATATAATCATACTATACAAGTATACTTATTTCAAAGAGGACAGTCATATGTACAGGGTGTCGAAAACGCTTATATCAAAGAGACGTTATCCGGAACTCCATGCATACTTTAACGGTTATGCGTTGCTCGCACGTAACCTTTATAACGCTGCCCTTTTCCGTCTCCGCCAGAACTTTACCATGAAAGGGAAAGAACACCTCTCAGCCAACGAGCAGCAGGTGCTGGATGAGATCCAGCTGACCATGAAAGTAAAGAAACTCGGGAAACCCGGACGGTACCTGTCTTACTCCTTTCTGGAGAAGATGGTGCGTGCTACCGGGAACCCGGATTTCTTTTTGCCGGGCTCCCGATGCAGTCCGCACAGGAAGTCTTAAAAACAGCCGTCCGTTCCATGAAGAGCTGGAAAAAGGCATGCCAGGGATACCAGTCTGACCCTTCGGCATACCTTGGGAAGCCGAAGATGCCAAAGTATAAGAAACCGGGTATCCCGGTCTCCCTTACTTATACGAACCAGGACTGTGTCGTCTACCACCGTGTGGACGGTACTTCCTACCTGAAGCTTCCGAAAACATCCCTTACCGTGGAAGTCCGGAACATGCCTGACGGTATCCTGAAAGAAGTAAAAGCAGTCCCTTACCATGGGGACTTCATTGTCATCTGTAACTTTGCATGTCCGGACGCTTCTGCACCGGATGCCCCGCATGCCTGCGGGATCGACCTTGGCGTGGATAACACCGCAGCCCTCGTAAGCAGCAACGGATACTGTCTGCTGTACAAAGGCGGTGCTGTCAAAGCCGGGAACCAGTGGTACAACAAACAGATGGTAGCCTTACGTTCCACTGCCATGAAGGGACATTCCCCGGAAGAAGCTACAAAGCTGGGACTGCTCCATACGAAACAGATGGATACACTGGCACGGAAGCGGGACCTGTTCCTGAAAGATTACCTGCACAAGGTATCTGCAGACATTGTCCGTTTCTGCCTGGACTATCAGATCGGCACCATTGTCATCGGTGTCAACAAAAACTGGAAACAGGGCTGTAACATCGGCCATGTCAACAACCAGAACTTTGTCCAGATCCCCCTTGCCACCCTACGGTCCATGATCCGCTGCAAGGCGGAGCAGGAAGGGCTCGCAGTACTGGAGCAGGAGAAATCCTTTACCTCAAAGGCAGACCTGACTGCAATGGATGCGATCCCTGTATATAAGAAAGACCATCCACAGTACCGGTTTTCCGGAAAACGGACTTCCAGGGGACTGTACCGCACCCATGACGGACAGGTCATAAGTGCAGACCTGAACGGGGCCGGGAACATCTTAAGGAAAGCATTCCCGGACATCTTCAAAGGGACGGATTTTGCCTTTTTACAGGACATCCTTGTACGGAACTACAGGGACTTAAACAAACGTATTCCCGTCAAAGGGATAGGAGCCGCGTGAACCGGCTTGTACTGGCGAACCTGTCCAAAGGGCAGGGGAACTGTACGGATACCACCTCCATTTCTTCAAAAATGTGGGTGGTAGTTCATTGCTATCTTTAGATGAAAATGAAACAGTAAAGGCAATAGGAGAGAAAGAATGCCGTATTTATGTGGTTTGCGATGTTTCGCAAACACCTAAATAATAAGGATTTGAAAGGAGAAATCATCATGAAGAGAAAAATTTTTTTACTGTTGGCATTGATTTTTACATTAGTATTTTCAACAAATGTTTTTGGAGCTTCTTATTATTCCTATAATAATTTGAGATTAAATTATGGCAAGTCCAGCAGCAGTTTTTATGGTGCTGGTAAAAATGGGTATAAGTGGGTAAATGTAACCTCTGTCCGAGGATCAAAAATAAAGTACCGCTATGCAAAATTTTCATACAGTGAAGAAGTAGGCCATCACATTATTAAACCATATGGAAAAACGTACACGGCGACACTGACCAGCAATACAAAATATTATAAAAGTGCACCCTGGTCACGCTTAAGTAACATGAGAGCATACCGTTACAGCTATCACAGTAAAGCGTTCAAAAATCTTAAGATATTGATGAAAGGTAACAAGAGGACCACTTTTGGTACCTATTATTCCAATACATCCTTTTATATAAAAGTATCAAAAGGAAAAGTCAAGACAGTGATTTCGCCGGTTGTGTTTGCAATATAATTTTATTCAGAAGCTCATCATTAATGTTTCTCTTTAAAAGAGGGTTCTTTGTTTCCAGGGAGGAGACCAGCTATGAAAAAAATAGGAAAACATATTTTTGGCTGTTTCGTTTCAATTTTAATAATGTCAGTCTTTTGGTTACATCCTGTCTATGCAGACAATACCGTAGCGCAGCTTACTCTTCACGCTTATGGGAAAAGCACTATTACAGGATCTTCAGCAGGTGGTGATTTTGGGCATACATTTTTGAGCATAAAAAATAAAACTAACTCAACATTGAACTTTTTGGATTATCCAATCCCGGCAAAAGAAATGATCACAGTATCAATTTGGCGAGAAGGCATAACTTCGATTGGAAGCGGAGGAATTTATATAAATTTGGAAATGACATTATGTAAAAATGTAGATAACGCTTCCATTTCAATTGATATTACACAGCAGCAATTAGATCTTATTGCTAAGAACAGCCCAAAAGAAAGTTATTATAAGCACGATTTAAGCCATGCAATTTGGCATAATTGCACGACCTATTCAACCAAGATGTGGAACTTAGTAGCTCCAAAAAAATATAAAGTAACAGACGGTATACTTGGAGCAGATGCTCCTAAGTGGGTTGCTGAAAAAATAAATAAAATGTCTGGTCACCAGAACGGATCTTTTATTGTCAAGAGAAATATAGATAGTGGTGATGTTTTTCATGTGACAAAAAATAAAGAGTTAGTACCAGTAGGATTTAAGGTCCCAAATTTATATAATTCAAAGGTTTCAAAGAATTCTGTTTCTTTAAATTGGAGTTCCAGTAAAAAATGGTTATTAAATGAACAAACCAATATTACAGGATATGAGGTAAAGTACTCCCTTTCTGATGGTTCTCAAACAAAAACTAAGACTTTTTCATCGGAGGGAGGTACGATATCTGGTTTAAAATATGGAAAACGGTACAAATGTCAGGTTCGTGCACTTTATAAAAAAGGAAATTATAATCTTTGTAGTAAGTACAGTAATACTGTTTCTTTTACGACCAGCAAAGCACCGAAAGCATCTATAAAATTAAATAAAGCTAAATTCACAATTTATAAAGGAAAAACAGCAACCCTCAAAGCTACGGTTACAGGTGCTTCCACAAAAGTAAAATGGAAATCCAGTAATTCCTCCATTGCTGTTGTAAACAGTAAGGGAAAAATTACTGCAAAAAAAGCCGGAACATGTAAGATTACAGCTACAGCAAATGGTAAAAAAGCTACATGTACCGTTACTGTAAAAAATAAATCGAAAAAATATATAGATATTGAAAAAGTATCAAATATGACGGCTCCCAAAGCAGCAGCTGTGCTTGGTTTAAACAGACGAATTTCAAATACACATGATGTATTTTATACAAAAAACGGAAGAACTGGAGATGGATCATCTTATATATGGTGTTCTCAGATAGACATTACAGAAAAAGGTATGTGGACTTTCTATGCCATGGATAAATCAATTTCTCTATATGGTGCTAAAGTGGGAATGAGTAAAAATGCTGTACACAGTACGCTTTTGAAAAGAGGCTGGCAGAAGAGTTCTGATAGTATTAATAATGTCATGCATACAGGTATCCTTGGATATGATAAAGGTGTATACCATCTTGTAGTCACTATAAGAAACAACAAAGTTTTGCGGATGAGTTATTATAATACAGATCATGCATGGTGATGAAAAAAGAAAAATATCAACAGAGAAACGCCTGGAGCAAATGACCGGTAGCCAGCCTTAGTCATGAACCCCGAGCGACTTCGTCGGTCTGGGGCTTGGAGGGCTGGCGCCTGAAAAGCCCTAAGACGGAGGCAGCAAAGAGGTTCTGAGCAGAGCAGTGACGCATTGATTGCATTCAGGTGACTCCAAGCCTGAAGCTCCGGATATAGATGCGCCGGATGCTGAAATCCGGACAGGCGGTGCCGGTCACAAACGTGCCGTTCACCATCCGGCTGACTTATGTTCCGCAGACGCAGGCCTGCCAGCTGTTAACTGCAGGGTTTGACCTGGGCAGGACCAATATCGGCATCTCCGCTGTCCGCCAGGACGGCAGGTGCCTGTACCTGGCACGCTGTGAGACGAGGAACCGGGAAATCCCAAAGCTGATGGCAAAACAGAAACAGCACTGCCAGGCTTCCAGGAGAGGGGAACGCCTCGTCAGGAAGCACCTGGCAAAGAAGCTGGGGACCACCATGGACGGGATCCTGGGACGCATCCTTCCAGGGGCGACCGTGTTCCATGAAGGGAAACA
Organism: Blautia sp. 1033sp1_1033st1_G9_1033SCRN_220408; assembly: GCF_040929965.1. Lineage (NCBI taxonomy): Bacteria > Bacillati > Bacillota > Clostridia > Lachnospirales > Lachnospiraceae > Blautia > Blautia sp. 1033sp1_1033st1_G9_1033SCRN_220408. Next base: position 24,870 of record NZ_JBFKZO010000027.1, read on the forward strand.
GTACATCTTAAGCGGCAGGCTGTCAGGAGGAGCATCATTCCGTATGCTCGGATGCGGGGAAAAGAACTTTACTGCATCCAGGTGCACGGTTGTACAGAAAAACAGAGGTCTGGTATATGTGAACTAGCCCTCCGTAAACTGGCACTTATATCCCGCAGACGACTGTGTCGGCTGGGGTTTTACGCGTTATTTCGATAATTCTGATATGATTTTTTATCAGTGTAATGAAAGGAGCCTTATTTATGAGTATAAGAGAAACCGTCTGTCCTTTTGAAAATGCAGGGATTGGCAGAAGTCTTCAGTAAAAACACACAAAAAAAATCAGTCCATTGTAGAAAAAATAGAGCTTTGGCATCAATGCATCGAGAGGCCGCCGGAAGAATCCGGCGGCTTTTTGTGATTAAAAATCCTTATCGCAGAAAAACCTTATGAAAATCAGCTATATTATGCCAAAAATGACATATTAAAAGAAAAGCTTTTTGTATGATAAGGAGAATTCTATGTTTGAAGAACTGAACACTGAACAGATGAAAGCTGTACAGACAATCGAAGGTCCTGTTCGTATCATAGCAGGAGCCGGTACCGGGAAAACCAAAACGTTAGTAAGCAGAGTTGCAAATATGATGCAGAGAGGGATATCTTCTTATAATATCATGCTCCTCACTTTTACAAATAAGGCAGCAGGAGAAATGAAGCTGAGGGTTCAGAAATATATTGGAAGCGAAAAGACAAAAAACTTCACGGCCTGTACATTCCATTCATTCTGTAACCGTTTTCTGAAGAGATATGCAGACCTTGCTGGTTTTACCAGCTCTTTTACGATACTGGACAGTGGTGATTGCCTGGATATCATTTCTGAACTGTCTGGGGAGATAAAGGGGAAGCTGAAAAAGAATTTATTTGATGTAAAGAGCTTTCCAAAAGACAGGGAGATCCTGGCCGTCAACGGCTCTGCAATCAATGATGTACGTCCGTTATGGAATACTATCTGTAGTGCGGATTGTGTCAATGGCTTTACGAATGAGGTATATGAGATCTTACAGAGATATGCGGAGTACAAAGCTAAATATAATATGATGGATTATGATGATCTTCTTTACTTTACAGTGCGTATTCTCAAAGAAAATGAAAATATCAGGAAGAGGCTGGATGAAAAATACCAGTATATCATGGTGGATGAATATCAGGATACCAACATCATTCAGGATGAATTTCTGAAGCTGATAACAAGGGATTACCGTAATATTGCAGTAGTAGGAGATGATAACCAGTCTATTTACCGGTTCCGTGGAGCCCATATTGAAAATATCCTGGACTTTAAGGAACGGTATCCGGACTGCAAGGATATTGTGCTCGTACAGAATTACCGCAGTACACAGGAGATACTGGATCTCAGCAACCGGGTTATGGACCATGCAGAGGAGGGGATTCAAAAAGAACTGGTTGGGCAAAAACATGGAAAGAGACCTGATTTTATTATAGCAGGAAACCAGGGTGAAGAGGCCCGAAAGATCATTTCTTATATAGATGGATATCATAAAAAAGGTGTCCGCTATAAAGATATGGCCGTTATCATCCGGTATGGAAGAAGTTCTTATATTCTGGAAGCGGAACTTAACAAGCAGCGCATATCTTATAAAAAATTTGGAGGGATCAAGTTCGTGGAAAAGGAACATATCCGTAATATACTCTCTTATCTGCGGGCAGGAACTTCTGACAAGGATATGATCGCATGGACGCGTATCCTGAAACTGATTGCGGGAATTGGACCAAAGGCAGCGAAAGACATTGCCCTGGATGTTGCTGAGAATGGAGTACAGGCATTAAACGGGATGCTGTATATGGGTAAGCCGTATTACAATGCATTATATATTCTTTATGATATTTTTGCGGAAATCAGGTTTATGCCTCCCAAAAAACAGATCAAATACCTGATGGAGAATTATTACTACGGATTGATGGAAAATGGAATCAGCTCCAGCCGGAAAAAAGACAGGGATAAGATTGATGCTCTGGAGAAGCTGGAAAAAAGCAAAGAAGACATGAGCCTTCTGATGGAGATGGCGGAAGTCTACATCAGTACGGATGAATTTCTGGAAGATATCGTGCTCAATGCAGCAGATCCTGAAAAAGAAACGGATTCGGTAAATATCACAACGATCCATTCTGCAAAAGGACTGGAATACGATGTAGTGTTCCTGATGGACCCGATACAGGGGTTGTTCCCGCGTACTTATGATGGAAGTGAACCTGATAACAGGGAAGACCTTAGATGCTTATATGTTGCGATTACCAGGGCAAAAGAAAGGTTTCATATCTTCCTTTCGGAATTCTACACGGGGAATCAAGGAAGCAGAGAGTTGTCCATGCATCTTGATCATCCGGATGTCCTGGCTGTCTGTGACTGCCCGAAGGAACTGGGATATTTTTCTGATCATGTGAAGACTCCGAGAAAAAATTGTTTTTTATAAGAGGTAAGGCTACCGGCAAACCGGTGGTCTTTTCTTATCCTCTTTTGCTGGAAATGACATATTAAAGGTGAAGCAAAATTAATGATAACTGGAGAATAAAAATGGTGGATGTGCAGAAGTTTTATTTCATCCAGAGTTTTCAGATTTGACTAAATCTGCTGTTAATGGGGCGGCAAACAGATATAAGGTAAGATCTGAAAAGAAGCGGACCGGAACCTGGACGGAAGAAGATATCTATTAAAAAAATGAAAAATAAAAATGTCAAATTATTCGCAGAAATGCTGGCCGCAGTATCCCTATCCGCCGCAGCACCGGTTATGGCAGAGGATTCCAGTGACTATATCCTGCTTCTTCCAAAAACAGAAGGCATTACTTATGAAATGGATCAGGACCATGTAGCAGACCAGTATTCCAATGACCAGTATACCGTACTCCTTTATAAGGAAGGGGATTCGGTAGAAGTTACTGTCAGCGGAGCGGATGATTTCGTAATTAAAGATGCCATGGGTACCGACGATGCGGATTATGCAGTAACCTAAACAGATGGAAAAGTTTCCTCTACTATGCCGGCAGAAGATTTAAGCCTAAGTGTAACCGGCGTTTCCGAAGAGGCAGCCAGTGCAGTTAAGGAAGAAGCACAGACAGAAAAGGAAACAGAAATTCAGACAGAAGCGGAAACATAGAAGCCACGGACAGCATTGCTTCCATAGAAGATATTAAGGTGGTTGCAGCAAAAGCAAGCGTGAAAGAACTGTCAGAAGAGAATACCAGCGGTACAGCCGTCCTGGAGCAGGGTACAAGAGTACATGTGCTGGACGAAAAAGACGGATGGAGCCGCATCCAGTATGTAAAAGAAGATAAAACCCTTCAGGCAGCCAGCAGGCACCTGTGTATGGGCAGGAAGCCGGGACACAGCAGATACCAGCTGGTGCTTATAGCGGACAGCCTGGTTGCCAGGGACAGAATTACCCGAATCCGGCTCCATAGAGCCAGTCTTATGGAACAACAGCTGCAAACCAGGTGGCAAATAACAGGACAGAAAACCCTTATGCACCAGCAGCCCCGGGAGTGCCTTCTTATAGTACAGCTCCTGGCTATGGACAGGCTCCTTCCGCGCCTGGAGCACCGTCTTACGGCGGACCGGCAGGGGAAGAATGCGGCAGTCCTACAGGCGGGTATTTCGTTCCAGGCGGAACTGCCCATTCCGGACAGGGTTATATCAAAGATCCAAATTATGAGAAAGGGTCCATGAATATTCCAGATAGAATTGCTAAAGAACTTCCATTTAATTAGAAAAAAAAGGAGTGCCACCAGGACAATGGTTCTCCTTCTTTTTGCAATATTCAGTTATAAATTTCTAGATTAGTGGAGGGATCTCCATCCGCTCCAGATGTTCAGGAAACTGAAAAACAGCCCTGTACCTACCATCCAGCCCATCTGCGGTACCTCCTTTCCAATTATTGTGTAGATTTTAATGGAGGGATCTCCATCCACTCCAGATGTTCAGGAAGCTGAAAAACAATCCTGTGCCTACCATCCAACCCATCTGTGGTACCTCCTTTCTATTTTTTTCTGTTTCTAATATCAGGATACAACAATTCATAATTTTTTCTAGTGACCGCCTATTCCGAAGCGGCTTTTTCATGCTTGCTTCTCCAAAATTCCGTTCATCTTTATCTGAAATACATATTAGTCTGAATTATTCACAGTTGTGCCATGAAAGTGGCTGAATGTCACATAGTTACTGTATTTTAACTGAATACTGCTTTTCACTTATCAAGTGAATGAAAAAAAGAGCATCCATTTGTGGTAAATCGGCACATTTTCCCAGCCAAATCGCTGGCTTGATGGAGCGGTAGTATACAATACAGATGCAGAACTGAATATCCTTTGAGTACAGTGAACATACCCACCGCCTGCGCTAATGCTTAGAGACGAGGGGGATTCTCCGCGGCCAGGATAAATTTTTGGAAACAGGCAGGATCGAAATAGTATACCCTGCCTGTTTATTACTATCTCGAAAAATATATCAGCAACCCTATAACGGCCAGACTAATCAGCATACATACAAAATACTGTTTCATGGACGGCTGCTCTTCATTTTCCTTTAAAATCAATTCTAATATTTTCTTTACCATATCGAAACTCCTTATTTGTTTTGTTAAATCACATTTAAACACTTGGCAAATTTTATATAAATCCCAGGTTTCACAACAAACGGTCATTGCAAAAGGGTACTTTTCTGCTATAATTTTCTATAGTTAATATGTGGAGTTTAAGGAGGAATATGGCATGGTTACAAAAGAACCCTGTAAGTATTATGAGGCGTTTACTATTCAGAAAAAAATAGCCGTCAGAAAACCGTCTGTCCCGGACAGACTTAATACCACAACTCAAAACGCCAATGCTGGACTGGAGAAGTGCTTTTATCCAGAAGAGTTCCGTAAAGAAGTTTTATCCAGCTGCTGGGAAACTTCCCAAAGATGGAAAAAAGCCTTTGAAGATATAACTGATAATAATCTTGATGCTCCGCAGAAAACCATTATGAAGGGAATTATATCTGATATTTTTACTATTCCAGATCCGAAAAAACGGAAAACTTTTGTGGACCGGGAACTGGGCACAAATCGGTTTACTATGGATGCAAAAAGAGGCTCTACAAGAGAAAAAACAGTTTATGAACTGTATTTTCAGGACAAAACAATAGAAGAGTTTGAGCTAAAGAAAAAAACTCTAGGCATTATAGGAAATGGTTATCCAGGCGTTGGCGCCTTTACCCGCTCAACTGTTAACCGCTGGTATAATGGAACGCTTCCGAATGACAGAAACAAGGTAATAAGATTGGCATTCTGGGCTAAATGCACGATCGAAGAAACAAATAAACTGCTGGAAAGTGCAGGAATGCATAAATTGTATCTGAAAAGCACTGGTGGTAATAACCTCACCAATGCCAAAAACTCCCTGCAGGACCTGGTTTATATTTTTTTGCTGAAACACGAAAATTATTCATTCGCCAAATCCCAGGAAATCACGGATGAACTGGACCAGCTTTTGAAAAAAGTTAAAAGAGAAGAGATTGCCGGCACTGGCAGGGAAAAAACCAAAACTTTGCTGGACGAATTAATGAAACTCAAAGAGTGTGATGATAATTTTGTTTCTAATGATTTTATTTCTTATTTCAATAAGCACCTTTCGGATCTTCTTTCTTCTTACCGTACCCTGTATGGATCTGTAGTTGATGGATTTATAAAAAAATATGATGCCTGCCGGGGAAATACCGACGACCAACTGCAAAATTCCATCAGTACATTAACTTCCTGCCGGCTTAAATGCCCTCAAATGGCAGAATTGAAAAAAGAAAGTGAGAGAAACAATGAAAGCAACGAATGGCGTGAAAGCCTGATAAATACATTATACGCTGCTTATTTTGCAAAATCAGATGTTCTCAATAATAACGAAGATACAGATAATGTAAAAAAGAAGAAAAAAAAGAAAAACGAAGAAAAAAAGGAAGAAAAAGTAATAGCTATGGAGCGGGTTTTCAGCCGTAATGACGTCATTATCTTAGGACTTATCCTGAATAAAAGTATGAAAGAAATAAACGACAGCTTCCTTGCTTCAGCACAGGAACCTCCTTTATATGGCCGGAATTTTATAGAAAATGTAATTCGAAAAGCCACCAGTGACCCGGCCTGTAAAGTATGCGCGGATGTTATTGCCAGCAGATTCACCAGTGAGTACCAGGATTACTATGACATAACAAAAGAGGAATTTACAGCAGCATTGAACTCCCTTATGTTTTTCTACGACAACCGTAAACAAAAGGATGACACCGGCAACAATCCTCCTGGATACAAATATGAAAATCAACTTCTTTGGTTTGTTGATATAATAAATGCGCTGAGATCATTAGAAAAATATGAATGGATTAAATCTATCTCCATAGTAAAAGAAATCTACCCTTCAAAAGCTTACGATATTCTCTTCTTTAAGCATTTGACCGAAATAGAAGGGAAAAACTTGGAAGAAAAGCTTGCAGACATTCACGGACCGGTTATAACTCCTAAACCGGATCCTGAAACAAAAGGACGGCAGAATTTGTTTGTAATCCATGTCCTCGGAAAAGAGAAAGCGGAAAAGGCAGAAAAAAACAATGCTAAGAAAAAGGGAAAAAAAGCTGATGAAAAAAAAGAAACAAACATCCGTAAAACAACCATATATCTGAAAAAACTTAAGGTTGTACGTCCAGCTGCTTATCATCTCTCTAAAAAGCTGCTTGCCTGGTATCCGGAAAAAGTAATGTTTGATTTCCTGGTATATAAAACTTCTGTTAATTTGAAAAAAGAAAAATACCGCAAGTATCTGCTGCCAGAAGAACGCCTGCGTTTTGTGAAAGGAGACAAAATACAATATGAGTTACCTTTACATTTATGATGGAATATCCTTTTCTTATCATGCATATTCCGAGTTTAAAGAAGGGGAGAATTATGTCCTTGGAAAATGGAGTCCTGAGTATCAGCCAGATATCTGCGTTGGCCCTGAATTCCAGAATATGAGTGCACACCAGGGGAAAATTACTGCTTATTATAATAACCTATATTATTCAGAGGAACTGAATGAACTGCCTGCCCAGTTTAATAACCATAATATTTCAGAGGAAACTTTTCCTATCAGCTTAACTGGAAATATAGTAAATGTGTTCTCTTTCATGCAGAGAAATGAAAACAACCCAGATGAGGTCTTTCCGGCGGCATTCATGTTTTCTTATCCTGAAGCTTATAAATGGGAGCCTTACAATATGGAAGAAGCATTTCATGATAAATACAACTGTTTCCAAAACGGGGATTTCAAAGATTGGGAATGTTACAACCAATTAAAAATCTGCAGCAATATTTTAGAGTCTGACCTGATCCTGGAAAATGTTCCTTACGATTTTCTCACTTTTTACCTTATCAAAGGGGAAAAAAATTACCGTCTGTGTGTTTCGGAAGAAGCCCAGGAAAAATTCTGCCTGGTTAATGACGACAACGAAATAGTTCCTTTTGAAAGCAATTCAGCGTTAAAACCAGACAGGACATACCGGTTTATTTATGATGACAAATACCTATTTATTTTTGGAGGACAAATTTTTCTATATGCCAGATTATAAAATTTCTTTTTCCGCTTCCGGTGAGACGCAAAAGGGCACCGGACGTGAAACTAATGAGGATAATTTCCTGATAGGTTCCTATTATAAAAAAAACTGCCGGGCAGTAAATGATACTTTTTGCTTTACAGCCCCTAACAGATGCCGGTACAGCCTGTTTGCAGTGTTTGACGGGATGGGTGGCGGTCCCTATGGAGAATACGCTTCCCTTTGCGCAGCAGAAGAATTCTACAACGTACATATGAAATTAAATGATATGCTTTCACCGAAACAGGTATCCTGTATGGTTTCTGATGCATTTCAAACAGCCAATAACAGAATTATACGAAGCTCTTATAATATGCTTGGTACAACTGCAGTGGTCTGCGTCCTGGACCGACAGGGTGAAAAAATAAAGTTTCTCTGGTCCGGTGATTCCAGGGGATATTTATACCGGGATCATCTTCTTTTTCAGATAACAGAAGACCAGTCCAAAGCTGCCCTGTGTGTAAAAAAAGGCATTTATTCCAAAACAGATCCGCAATACAAAGCAGACCAGAATAAATTAACCGGTTTTGTTGGGATGGATGCATACGGTTACTCTTTTCATCCGCTAGAAACTGCATGGCTTCCATTAAAACAGGAGGATATGATATTTTTAATGACAGACGGGATTTCTTCTATATGCAATAATAACGAAATACAGTCTATTGTACGTGGCTGTGTAGATGACGCTATTGTTACCTCACTCATCTGTACTGCCCGCAGATCCGGTTCCCAGGATGATCTTTCGGCGGTACAAGTGAAACTATATTCGAACAAACACGAGGAATAATAATATGTTAGATAGAACAGTAAACTACAGTTATTCATTAAATGACTTTGATGATGATGAAAAAGCAGCCATACTGGAATCCAAACAGGAAGCTGTGAAAAATTTTTCCAATCAGGATACGATCACAGAAATTGGAACCGGATCCGGCGGAAAAACAATCGTTTATAAAACAGGCGATCATGCAGTAAAGCTATTCTGCGGTATAACTAAAAAATGCGGTAGTGAAAACCTGGATGATGAAATGGCTGCCCTGCATAAAATGGCCTCCACCAGATTTGATATCTGTATGAATTTTTTCCGAGAAATAGGAAACGATGCAATATTAAGGAGCGTAAACAGTATCCAGAGCGCGGATTCTGGCAGCCACCCGGTCAATCTTATCTTTTTTACTGCAAAATCTGACATCCTGCCATGGAAATGCAGCCGTTTCAACCGGGTTGGGGTAGACTATGCATTTCAGATGCCACTCGTAAAATGCCTGGCGAATGAACTGTCTACTTATAAATTACAAAACCAGGGACTTCAGAAAAAACAGCCTGAAGACCTTGCAACAATCCTTGCCATCGGTATCGATCTTTGCGATGCTCTCATTGTGATGCATAAGAACAACATTATCCATCAAGATATCAAACCTCAAAACATTTTCCTGGATCATAATAATTACTGCCTTGGTGATTTGGGAATCGCAAGGGAAGAAGATAACCGTCAGTATTTCCGGGAAGGAACACCCGCTTACTGGTCCCCGGAACAGGAAAATGGAAAAAATGTTGATCACCGCTGCGATATTTATTCATTAGGTCTGGTTCTTTATGAATTAGCAGATACCAAGCCGATGAGCAGCCATTATGAAGAAAGAATACGCACAGATAAAAAACTTCCAACACTGAAAACGGCTGTTCCGGAAGGACTAAAAATGATTCTACAGAATGCGTGCGAATATGAGCCATCGCTGCGTTACCAGAACGCAGAAGCTTTCAAAAGTGATCTATGCCAGCTGAAAAAAAATACCGACTATCAGCCTAGATCCACCAGAGACACCTATAAACCCAGGAATCCTTTGTCACAGTCTTTTAGACCAGATATTCCTCTGCCACCACGCAGTTTCCACGGCGGAGCAGGTAGTTTTCACAATCAGCAGAGGACAAGTCGCATTTTTCAGCCAGAAACTGTATGGTATGCTGGAAAACTCTGGTACGAAGAAAGCCGTAAGACTGGAAGCAGGTTTGCGGAACTGAAAATTGATGAGAAGATTATGCCATTATCTTCCCATTCTTCCCATATGACAGATTTTCCAATCCGCGTTTCAGAAGGCACAGACGATGCCTCAAAACCAAAACGTCTATCCGATGTTCTGAAGGATACGGAAAATCTCCACAATATGTACCTGATCGGAGAAGGCGGAATTGGAAAGACAACTGCTTTAAATTCTATTATGCAAGATGAATATAAAAACAAAGGCTCATATACAGTAAAAAATGGAAAGACCGTTATTCCTCTGTTCATTGAATTGTCCAAAGCACCTATAGATTATTGTAATGCCTATTATGCTTCCCATTCAACCTTTATCCAGAGATATCTCTATATGTTGCTTGCGTCTGTTCAAAAGCAGCAGCTTCTTTCGGAAAGTCCAAAAGAAATGGCACAGATTATGGATAAACAGGACACTTCCATTACGGATAACATTGACATGCTTCTGAACATGGATGAAGATCATACGCAGTACCTTTTACTGCTGGACGGATTAAACGAGGTTTCTAAAAAACAGCTTTCTACAAAAGAAAAAGATTTTCTTGGCTCCCCGTCAGAACTCATTGTAGAAGAAATAAAAGAGCTGCTGGAAAAACATAAGAATATTACGGTCATTATCACCAGCCGGGCGGATGAAACTTTGAGTGATCTGGATGATTCCTTTGAACGCCTTTATTTAACCGGTGTCAGCGACGAAGTTATCAAAGAATATTTGTACAGCTGCAAGATTTCCTCCGAACAGGTCAGTGAAAACAGCCGGCTTATGAAAACGTTAAAGATCCCGCTTTTCCTGAAGCTTTATGGAGAACTGTATAACACGGCAGACATTTCTACCCCTGGTGAGATTCTTTACGCATTTTTCAGCGAACGCAGTACTATGTATACTGCCCGCAACCGGATTGCAGAAATCAAGCAGGACCATCAAAAGGCAGGAGATGGGTATGGTTCCAATTCCCTTGATGAAAAAATGCAGTGGTTTATTCTGGATTTCCTGCTGCCGGAACTTGGATGGTATATGGAGAAAAACGATCTGTATGCAATTGATCTTCCAACCTTCCAGCAGGTCATTGATGCTGTCCTGAAAGGAGATAACGAAACTGATGTCTGCGGCATTTATGGAAGAAAATACTTTAAGGAATATCTGAAGGGTGAGGACCCAGATCCAAATACACAAACCTATGCCAGACAGCTGCTTGCTTTAAAGGGACCTTTGGGTGAAAATTACGCATCCGTAATTGCCAAATACTGTGTATATTCGTTAGGTATTTTATATGCCAATAACCAAAGCTACAGCTTCATTCATCAGCATATCAGGGACTTTTTCGCTGCGATGAAAATCATTACTGATATGAAAATGGCTTTATATATTGCCAAAAACAATTCAAATAATATTTTTGTTACACTTAGGTCTATAGATAAGGATATTTTGGAAAATAATGTAATTCAATATATTGGCGAAGTTTTACATGAACATACAAACAATTTAGGAGATAACGACATAAAACAAAATTGTTCCTTGCTTAAAAATATTTTAAATTTATACAAAAATATTTTCTTCAGTAACTATTCAGAAGAATATGGAGTATGGAACTTAATAAGAATTTTTTTTGAATCCCATGGTTCTTTGGCTGGAATGGATTTCTCTTATTTTGATTTAAGAAATTGTTCTTTAAATGGTATGAATTTGTCTAATTGTGATTTTACTGGAAGTGCAATAAGTCATGATACATTATTTGAAACGGTTCATATTGGCGGAATACAAGTTATGGCTTTTTCTCTGAATGGGCTTCTTCTTTATACCGGAGGACAGGATGGAGCTCTCAAAATATGGCATGTCAAGACGTCAAAATGTTTGAAGACAATAAAGAAATATCATAATTCTATTACTAATATTTCTTTGAATGAAAATTACCTTGCAGTATCTACTGGTAAATTAACAGAAATAATTGATATTAATACGTATGAGGTTCTCAGACAATATCATTCGTTAAATGCAATATTTTCGCCTTCCGGAAATGTTTTAGCCGTTTTTTATAAGCGAAAAAAAATCCAAATAATAAGTGCAAATTCTTTTGAAATACTGGGCTGTCTTGGACATGCATATAATCCATTCATATCAAATTGTAATACAATTTCTTTTTCTCCAGACAGTAAATATATAGCATATGTTACCTCTAAGTATTATAATATTTTTTCAAAAAAAAGTATTGAAATTTGGAATGTTAACACTTTTACGAAAGTACTTTCTATTTGTGACGAAGACGATCCGTATGAAAGAATAAGTGGTATTTCTTTTAGTCCTGATGGGACTTCTCTTGCAGTTACACTATATGGGTCTTTTGTAAAATTGTATATACTGTCTTTAGAAAATAGACTATACGATTCCATATGGAAAGCTCCATTAAAAAGAGAGTATAATACTAATAATAATGAACTAAACCAGGTGGCTATGTTTGTAAAGTACTTGTTTATTAACTGCTTTGTTGTTGGGGATAGAAATGGAGGTGTACATGTTTATAACCTAGATTATATTTCAAACCCTTTTTCAAAATCATTTCATTTTTATAAAAAGGATCACATGTCTGCGATATCCTGCATTTCCGTATACTCAAAAGAAAACCAGTTATATTTAGCTACAAGTGACACCAGCGGTTATATAAAAATACGCAATATAAACCAAAAAGAATTTATTTACGATTTGCAGCACAGCAGTGATAAGAGAATTCTTTGTTCTTATTATATTAGTTCAACACATGAAATCCTTATGTGTAGTAACAAGGAAGTTCTTATTTTTGATTTTAAATCAGGTATATTATCCAATAATATATCTATTTCGGACATTGTACATGTTTCTTATGAAGATAATTGTAAATTATTGGCTATTGCTCACTTAAACAATATTTTAGATATTTATCATTATAATAAAGGTTTAGATTTTATAAACAAAATAATTATTCCTTGCAAAAAAATTGAAAATTTACATTTTGTGGAAAATGGAAGTTTTTTGATTATCGAAGCTGATGATAAATGTTTTTATAAATATGATACCTATTACAGAACATTGAAAAAGCTTAGCTTTTCGTCTCCTCAAATATGGGTCGAACCTATAATAACATCATTATCTGGTAACACAATAATATATTCTACATATCCTCATAATAAAATAATCGGAATGTATGATGTAATTAATGAAACTGAACTTCCTAAAGTAAAAATTAATTTAGAAAAAACAAAGTATTCTGAAATTGAAGAAAATCGCACAGCAGCTCTTTCTGGAAATGCGGTATGTATTTCATCCAAAAATTCAAATTACCTTGCATTAACAGGTGGACAAGTATATAAATTGAACAAAAACACACAAGAGTATAATTTATTTAGTTTGACAAATGGATATTCTGCTGCTAGATTATTCTTAAGTGATGATGCTGAGTTTTTGGCTGTTGTATCAAATGATGCATTTCCTACTATTAGAATATATGATAATCAAACGCAGAAACATTTATTTAACATTTATAATATTCCTGATATAGATAAAATTCACTTACCTATATCATTACGACAAATATTAAATTATCATTTATATAATAAATACCAGGGATTTCATAGATTCCAAATAACAGTATATTATCTTATTGATGACAGTGAGAACTTCTTAAGGTCAATAAAACAGCGCCTGCAATTTGCTATTTACAAAAAATATAATGGACATCAAAACAAATATATTTCATCCGTAACATTTGTGCCGTTTCAAGAAATTTTTATCACTACATCGTATGATGGAACAATAAAATTATGGAAATTGTCAAAGAATTCATTTGTTAAAGCACCAAAACCTTTAACATGCTTTAAAACCATAAACTATATTTCTGGATTAAAAATAAAAAATTCCAGAGTTCAGAAATTGAACCAATTATCAGACTTGGATCCAGAAGACATAAGTAATTTGAAAACTTATGGCGCAAAAACAGACGAAATATAGCAATAGCATGTGAACATACCCACCGCCTACGCTAATGCTTAGAAGCGGGGGCTTCAGCCTCACGGCTTTCTTTTCCTGCCTAACCGGGTGACCTTTTCAGGGATGGCTGCGACCATCCGCCCCGTAGATGTACAGGCTACCCCCGGCG
>NZ_JBFKZO010000028.1:0-30845 GCF_040929965.1 Blautia sp. 1033sp1_1033st1_G9_1033SCRN_220408
GTACGCTATGTTCAACGATAATCCACCGGCAGATTATAAAGCACATGCTATGTCAGTCAGTGATGTGATCATTACAAACCATGGTGGGGATATGCAAGCATATTACGTGGATCGATTTGGATTTGCAGAACTTCCAGACTTTGCAGCACAAAGAGAAAAAATACTCGATATCGTCCCGGAAATTGAAAATGTGGATTATGAAAATGATCTTGCATGTATCAGCTTTTATGCGGCTGAATGTGCTGAATTTCCTGTAATGGGTGAAGTTCACTATGATCTGACATTACCGGAAGCCCTGGAAGCTTATGAGAAAATCCCATCAGAACGTATGCATGGATTGAAATGTGTTGGCTTTGATCTGAAAGACGGAAGTGATTATGAAGGAATGCAGAGCTTGATGATCGAAGGGAAAATACAGAAAGAATTTCTGAATTCGATCCCTGGATTTAGAGAGAATTCTTATGTGCAAAATGCAATCGGTCGTGTGGAAAAGTATATGGCAGAAAAGCATCCAAATGTGGAAAATCCTTTGGAATCTAATAAAAAAGTGGATAACGAAAAAAGTATAAGCGAAGAAAAAAATGAGAAAGAGCTGAATATACAGATGAAACCAATACCGAAAAAGAAAAGGGGGGAAATGAGCCTATGAGAAACGTAAACCTGGAAGAAAACGAGTTGACTATCACTGCTATCTTCCGGCAGCACACAAAGGAAGAAACAATCCAAACACTGAAGGAAGCTTTGGAAGTTTTGGAACAGGAAAAAAGTGATCCTGAAAATGAAGAAATGATCGAGATCATCAATTCTACAGTTGGAAAATTACAGCAGATTGAAGACAAATACTACTATTCTCTGGATCTGAATTATTATCTGAACAACCTGGAGGACGATGCCTATGAAACTTAATCAATTTGCCGTCTACCGAGTTGATCAGCAGACAGCAGGAAAAGTCTTGTGGCATCTGCCATATCAAGAGGCAAGACAGCAGAATGTGTCGGTTACTGTCGAAAATTACCGATTAATCTCGATTCGTGAAATGCAGGAAAATGAAAAAGTCGCTGACATTTGGAAACGGATGAAAAAACAATGCGAAGTCAGTGACGTGCTCGTATTGAATAAGAACGGAGAAATCAGCTGCTATTATGTAGATGAAAACTATCCACAGTATCTTGCCGGATTCATTCGTATCAACACATCCGGAGCACTGATCACTATGGAAACTGAGAATTATCAGATCGAGGGGAAAAAAGGAAACTGGATTGCCACAGACACCATCATCATCGACGGGAAACAGTTTTATCTGATGGAGCATCAGGTATACCGGGATCAGGCCCAGGGAGTTATCCTGGATGCTTATGGAAAAATGGTTGTCGAAGAATGTAAGAAATTCGATGAAAAGACAAAACAAAAGATTCATAATTACATCCAACAGCAGATACCGCTAAACCCGGTCGAACAGTTAAAACAGGATGGCAAACTCCGTCTGGAACATTACCAGAAGTTTTACCAGAACGGCACTTATGAACGGAGCCGAGAATCTGGTACCGAAGCCAATTATGATATGGTGGACGGTCTGGTAAATAATCAGAAGAAGAATCTAGAAAAGATCTCTGATGCCCGCAGCAACAAACAGACTCCCAGAAATCAAAAGGATGGCAAACCTAAGAAACGAAGATCCGTGATTAAACGACTGCATCAGAAACAGATTGCTATTGCTCGCCGGTCCGGAAAGCCGATACCAAAATATCTGGATCAGGAAATGGAAAGAAAGCGGGGGTAGAATATGCGAAGGTTAAAGTGTGAAAAAGAAACGATTATTCTGACCAATGAAGATGACGGATTCTATGATGTGTATACCTTCAATCAGAGCTTGCAGAAACGGTTACGGACTTTTGCTGAGAAGTATCCAGATGATTGCTGGTTGAAAGGATTTTCTGAGGATGGAAGTGAAACGTATATGATCAGAAAAGGACGGTTGTCATTGAATTTAAGACCACCCTATTCCAAGGATAGGATTCATAAAGCAACCGAACGAATTATTGAAGAACAGAAAGAACAATCAAAGGATTCATAGAATGCGATTTAAGAGAAAAAAGCCTCATGACCATGAGAAAAAATGAAAGCAAAATACGTTAGCTGATAAAGTGTATAGGCTCAAAAGGGAAAGTGTCCTTTTGAGCCTTATTTTGTGCTTTTATATAATAGATAGATACCACAATATATGCCGGGGTTTTTATACCCCACCTATTGATATACACTGTAACCATCAAAGAAGATTAAATCATAACTAAGCTCTTTAATAGCAAAATTAAACTTAAAATCAAATTTTTTGTACTGATTTCCTGTTTTATTAGATGTATATAGTTTCTGTTCAAATTCAGCAATATGCTCATCTAACTCACTAATTCTGTCTCTAATTTCAGAACGCTCTAACTGTCCACCTGCTTCCTGAAGGCTAACAGATGAACGGTTAGAGTTAATCTGTATTGGGAGAAACTAGTGTAGGTGAATGGTTGTCATTCATACCAGGTTGCTTAATATTTACAGGGATTAGTATGGTATACTATTTTTGGTGGGTAAACCACTGGGAAGGAAACAGAATATCGGAATAGAATCGAGGGAAACTATGGCAAAAATACTGGCAGTTGATGATGAACCGGCAATTTTGGAAATGATAGAAAGCATTTTGAATAAGGATGGACATCTGGTTACTAAAGTAAGTAATCCACTAAAAATTAATATGGAAGAATTACATCGTTATGACCTGATTTTACTGGACATTATGATGCCTGGAATTGATGGCTTCGAATTATGCAAAAGAATTAGGGCACTTGTGGATTGTCCGATTTTGTTTCTTACCGCAAAAACGGAGGAAAACAGTCTGGTAAACGGACTTTCTTTAGGAGCAGATGATTATATTTCAAAGCCATTTGGAGTGATGGAACTTCGGGCAAGGATCAATGCACATCTTAGAAGAGAGCACAGGGAACATTCTGTCCGGATGGTTTTGGGGAGGGTCTGTATTCAAATATCTCAAAAGAAACTATTGGTTGATGATAAGGAACTTCCTCTTACGAAAGCGGAGTACGAAATCTGTGAATTTCTGGCTAAAAACAGAGGACAGGTTTTCTCGAAGGAACAGATATTGGAAGCGGTCTTTGGCTTTGACAATGAGAGTAATGACAGTACCATTATCACGCATATCAAAAATATAAGAGCAAAATTTGCGGATTATGATTATACACCGATAAAAACAGTCTGGGGGATTGGATATAAATGGGAAGAGTAAAGAGAAGCAATGCACTCAGCAGGATTTTTATGAGATATGTACTGGTCATGCTTGGATCATTAGTTGGTTTGGTGATTGTTGCTTATCTGCTGCTGTACCTTTTGATTAGTGTGGGCTGTATTTATCCGGCAAATTATGCAGAGCAAAAGATTAATGAAGCATATGATACGATTCTACGTGCAGATAAAGTGACTGCTGAGATGATTCCCGCACTTTGTGATTATGTAATCTTTTCAGAGAATGGAGAGAAAATAGGTGGAGATCTGTCAGAACAATACGAACAGATAGCATGGAATGTTGCAAAGTACGGAAACGCATCCGGGAAATATTTTTATAAAGTAATTGTAAGGGAAAATGAATATGTTGTATTGCAATATCGCCTGACACCTCAATATCATTCAGCTTTTTTGAGGGAGCATTTTATAGGACCACAGAATGTGATGATTATTATGTCTGTGATTGGAGCGGTAGCGATTATCATCATTCCGTCCATACGTTTTGGAAAAAGAATCAAAAAGCAGATGCAGCCTGTATTAGACGCAATCGGACAAATAAAGGATCAAAATCTGGAATATGAGACATCCTGTTCCGGTATCAAAGAGTTTGATGACTGTTTATCGGCAATCGATGATATGCGAGATGCATTGCGAGAATCTTTAGAAAAGCAGTGGAAAACAGAGCAGGAAAAGAAACAACAGATGTCTGCTTTGGCGCATGATATTAAAACACCTCTTACGATTGTACGGGGAAATGCAGAACTACTTTCAGAGACTGAACTGACCACAGAACAGAAGAATAATATCACTTATGTTTTGAACGGCACAACACAGATACAAAGTTATGTAAAACAGTTGATAGATGTCACAAAATCATGGAATTGCAGTGATGTTACCTATACAACGGTGAGGTTAGAAGATTTTTTCGCAGATATAAAGGAACAGGCACTCGGACTGATAGAAATCTATCACCAGAAGATAGATTGGAAGGTGGAACAAAGTGATAAAAAGGTAACGATTGCTTATGATTCAATGTTCCGAGCCGTAATGAATGTGATTCAGAATGCAGTGGAGCATACAAAAGAAAATGGAATCATTTATATTGACGCAAAGGAGCAGGATGACCGGCTGACATTCATTGTGGAGGATAGCGGATCAGGATTTACAAAAGAAGCATTATTGCATGGCACAGAGCAGTTTTTTATGGATGACACAAGTAGAAATGGCGAAGCCCATTATGGGATGGGACTATTTTTTGCAAAAACTGTGGCTGAAAAATATGGTGGAGGTATTAAACTTTCAAATTCTGAAAATACAGGTGGGGCGAGGGTAGAAATATTTTTCCTGAGTAGTCAAGAAACAAGCTAAATAGACCGCAATTAAGCTATGTAAAAGAAATTTTACATGCTTTTATCTAATATGTAAAAGCCTTTTGATATACATTACTACTACTCTAAGCACAAGGAGGTTGAGGTTTGGCTATGAATAACAGTTTAGCAGAAGTACATTTCCTGAAACCCCACCCTGTATATGAACACTGGTATCCGGTCTTTGCAGTAATGATAGGAACTACACTGAACATCTATGCTGATGTTACAAAAGAAATGAAAGCGGAAGAGTTCAAAGGATTGGATAGCTACTTCAAAGTATAATATTGGACTTCACATACAGAAAGAGAACATACAGAGTGTTGTGTGTTCTTTTTTTCGTTGGATAAAAAGAGAAATGCTTGAATGGGATATCTTTATGTATCTTTAAACGCCAAAATTAGAAATATTACTCTTCTTCACTCTTCTTCAACTTCGAATAATAACTATCCGCAGTATAAAGCGCCGCCACCGGATTATGCCCCAATACACGGTCTTTCGTCACTGCTGTCGTAGTCAGTGCCTCGGAATATTTGTAAAACAGACTGTCATGCCCCACACAAAGTCCGACCACAACATTCAGGTCCGTCTTCGCCTTGTTCAGAAGCTTTGCCTGCAGGATCGGATTACACATATTCACACCGACACCTTCGCAGCATTCCGGGATGCCGACCGATGTCTTCTTCTGTGTTCCGGCTTTACAGCCGACACCATACACCTCAAAGCCATGTCTGCGCAGGATATCTGCCAGGATACGGCTTTCTTTCAACAATCCGACACAGGTTGCGATCCCGATCTTTTTCGCATTAATCTTCTTTGCAAAATCCATGATTTCTTCGACACGGGTATGTTTGCAGTAATTCTCATACTCTACTTCAGCTGCAGCGATTGTTACTTTGCGGTTCTCGTCTTCATTGTAGCATTCCATAGCTTCATTTAGAACTTCTTCATCCATGTGTGTTGTCAGACAGAAATCCGGATAGGTTTTATCCATTTTGTTGCAGTTTTTTACTGCGCAGTCGATACAGGACATGTCTTCTTTTTTCATTTTTTCATTCTCCTTTTGTATACCTTGGTATCTACAGAGGCCTTCCACTGGCAGATTCTCTAGATTAAGCTTTACTTTGTAAAATATCCGCTATTTACTTCATAATAACAAATACTTATACTACAGACAATGGTTTTCCGTTTTTATTTTCTTATTTTTTGTAGTTCTTTTCTATGAGAAACGTTCCCCGATTCAGGGTTGATTTGTCATGAATTGTCGATTCTGATTTTTGAAAAATTATTGAAAATTATCTTTTTCAATACCTCAGCCGAATACCAGCTACATGGAAGCCAATAAACCATGCAACAGCGGTTCTTTTATTCGCCAGTATATGCAATTTCTATCTCATAGCCGCCGTTCTCATAGTAGGCGTGGGAAAAATAGTATCTTATTGTTATTTCTGAAATATAAAATTTGAATCATAAAACTTCTTTCCCTCTCAAATCCATTTTTACCAAACCAACTACTAACAATCCAATAAAAATTGCCGTGTCCACAAATAACAGTACAACAACACTTTTTACCATTCCGAAAGTAAAAAGTATGGAGAAGATTTCCACTGACAACACAATAAAACACATATAATTTGTCAAATACTCTGTTATAATTTCTCCATAATAATTGTTCATCTGCAATTTCGCATAGATAAAAGGTTTTAATAAATAACGGATTATGATACATATAACAGGACAAATAAAAATCCAGTTTTTATTAACTAGGGATGTTGCCACTCCTTTACTCCATTGTACTGGAATTTCTGTCGGCAACTTAGAATAAGACAAAGCCCCAATAATCAAGCATAGTGCGGTAATCATAGTCCAGGTAAGCATACTTCCCCATATATACAAAAAGCTGACGGAATCCAGTTTGAAAACAGTTCGATTATCTTTCCAATAGTCATGCAAATCTGTTACATATTGTTCTACCTGTAATTTTTCATAACTAATACTTTCTTCACCCAGCATTTTTTCACACATGAGTTTCGCCTTATTCAAATCAGTAATCTGATTTTTTAATACTTCCTTTTGCTTCTCAAGCATTTCCTGCAATGTTACTTTTTCGGATATAATACTTCGTATATCTTCAATAGAAATTCCCAATGTACGTAGATATGCAATCTTCTTTATATTTTCCACATCATTTTCAGAATAATCTCTATAACCATTACTTTCATTTCTCGAAGGCTCAATAAGTTTTTCCTTTTCATAAAAACGGATATTAGAACAGGATAAACCTGTTCGCTCTTCTACGTCTTTTATAGTCATATTATGCCCTCCTTTCGAGCAACTCTATTTTACTTAATAATAAGCTATAAACAAGGTTTACAGTCAAGCATTTATCAAAAAACTAAAAAAAACAGCGATTTACATCAAACTTACATCAATTGATGCAGAAATCGGTGCAAGCAAGAAAAAATCGCATAATTAGTGCAATGAGTGGGCAATTCCAATCGGAGTTGCCCATTTTTAAAACAAACAGAAATACAAATCGGAATTGATAAAGGAGCATCTGCATGAAACGATTATTATATTCGCACTTTTCAAGTGTAGGAAATTTGATAAAAAAAGAAATTGAAAAAAAGGACTAATTTTTATGAATAATGTAAAAGAGAGAATCAAAATATTTTCAGGAGCGCAGCTTAAATACATCGCTTTTCTATCCATGCTTATCGATCACACAAACAAAGCATTAATCTATCCGAATTTGGATGGAGGAGCATTGAACGCTGAGAATAATTTTTTCTCAGCGTTTCCGACAACTATTTTCTTTCCTTTGACACCTTCTCACTTATTTTCTGATAGATTTCCTTTGTCTCTGCGTCATTTTCCCCATTTACAACTAATATTTTTCCATCTATGTTCATGACAACATATGAATGGCAGGAGGCATGAGTGTAGCGGATATAATCTCCGAAGATATCGTTTTTGAAGTTTCCCATAGCATACTTCAGGTTTCCAAGACCATTAGTTCTGTAACCATTATCGTTCTGCAATACATTTTCTTCATAAGAAATGCTGTCAATTTGCGAATACTCCACTGTATAATCATTCCATCCTTTTGCTTCAATGTTAAAATCACGATCATTACAACGAATCTGAATACTTCCACAAAACAAAATCCATATAGTAAACACAATAGTGGAAATTGCGATGATCAGATATATCACACTTTTTTTTGTATTATACTGAATTTTTAAGCCTTCTCCGGTTGCCAGCTTTTTCTTATAAAAAAGGTAGGAGTAGAGAATGCTAATGATTGCAGCTGCCATAATGCTTATAATATACACAACCAGTGCAGCCATGCTTTCCCCAAAAAGTCCACAAAGCATACATAAAATACCTGATGCCATCCATAATTTGCCGCTGAATCTATGTGTTGCATTCCAGTTTTCTTCATCCATTAAAGACCATACAACTCTTATTCCTATGGTATTATTCTGTTTCACTTTTGGCAAATAATTTCCAATAACCATAAACAGCAGTCCAGTTCCATAGTAAATTACCGTCATAAACAGATTTTCCATATCTGCACCCATATTGACCAGTCTTGTAATACCATTATAGAGTAATGTTATAATTGGTATAATCCACATCGTCATTCCTATAATCTTGCGGCTCTGCTGTCTGTTCCGGTTATCATAAAATATTATTGCCACCAGCGCACAATCCGTCACTACAAAAAACACATTTGCCCACATGCTCTGTGTACTAGTGAATCCTACTAAAACCCCGATGAGCATTACCAGAACAGAACAAATTAATGAACCTCTATATTTTTTTATCATTTCCTTCATCGTCCGATGCTCCTTTCAAATCTATAATCCACAACATGACATCTTCCAATACGGAAGTGTTTAATTCATAATAAATAAATTTTCCCTCTCTTTTATTTCGGATTAAATCAGCCTCCTTCAATATTGCCAGATGTCTGGATATAGAAGCTCCCGTTACTGAAAAATGTTCACATATCTCTCCAGCAGAAAGCCGTCCATTCTTCAATAAGTTTAAAATCTCACGTCGTATTGGATCTGCCAGTGCTTTTAATGTATCTTGTATACCCAAGAATTCATCACGCTCCTCATTTAACATTTAACCTAATTGTTAAATGTATTATAATGCAAGATATGTTATCTGTCAACGACTAAATTTTTCTAAAAGAACGTGCTTTATCATACAATGCCTGTTCTTCTTTAGAAAATGAATTAAATCCTGAAACAAATTTTGCTGCTTTTTCCTTAGAAATCGCAAATAACACACCTATAATCAGAAATGGTATTACCAAAATTATACACGACCAAAATCCTATATTCATAATACATACCTCCGCTTCAAATTTCGATTGTTATTCACATGATATCATACTATTTCTTTAATTACATCTACTTACTGGGTCATCTTTGTCTTTTAAAGATCCCTATAATGTTGTACTTGCTACTTGTTTGCTGAATATTTCTCAAATAAAGAAATATTATTCTGGCATCTTCCGGCTTTTGTATTTTTTGGGGGTGATTCCCTGGTATTCTTTGAACTTACGAATGAAATAGCTGATGTTGTCAAATCCACAGTTAATGGCAATATCAGAAACAGACAGTGAGCTGTCATCCAAAAGGATAGCAGCTTTTTTGATGCGGTATTCATTCAGGAAGGCGAACGGTGTTTTTCCCATCTCCTGATGGAAATATCTGCAGAAATAGGTCGGGCTCATGCAGGCAATGTCAGCAAGTTCTTTTAATGTAATTTCTTCGGCGTAATGTGACCGGATAAAATCAAGCACTTCCTTCAGCAGATTCATGGAGGAGAGCTGCTTTCCGGTAGTCTGGTTCTGTATAAGAATTTCTGTGCGGAAACAGAGTTCCAAAATCTGTAGAAGACAGATCTTAATTTTGAGAAGTGCACATTGTTCCGGGTAGTGGTAATTACAGATCAATTCAAGAAAAAGCTGTCGGAGACTTTCTTGTTCTTCCTGACTGAGAGCACTGGAGATGTTGTTTGGGAAGAGCAGTTTCTTCTGTGTGATTGGCTGGATGAAATTGTACTGACAGGCATCATACAAATCAAAATTAAGTAATTGAGGATCGAAAACGATTGCATGATGCAGGGAATGGTTGTGTGCGCTTAGTTCATGCAGTTCACCAGAGTTGATGAAATAGAATTCACCGGCTTTCATTTCATAAGGGGTTCCGGAAATGATTCCGTGCATAGTTCCTTCCTCAATATAGAGAAATTCCAGTTCCTCATGCCAGTGGGCAGTAACGGAATAGAAACCGTTCTTATCTTTATGAGAATAAATCTGTAAGGGGAACATAGGGGTTCCGTGAAAATTTGTCTCTTTTAAGGAACGTGACATGAGTGATCTCCTTTCTTATAGTGAAACAGTTCAGCCATGCAGCTCGAATTCGACACTGCGTGACGAATCCTCGCTTAGGGGCGTCTGCCCTATGTCTGCATAAGAACAGACTATTTTATATAAGCGAGCTTATAACGATAGTCTGTCCTTATACAGCCGCATGGCTGAACTGTTGCATAATATTGTGTTATTTTTTGATAAAATAATGAAAGTATCGTTTTATTTTTTGTATTATACTTGGTTCGAATAAAAAAAGCAAGAAGGGGACATAAGATGGAGAAGAAATGGTGGCAGAGCAGTGTCGTTTATCAGATATATCCTCGGAGTTTTGCGGACAGCAATGGGGATGGAATGGGGGATATTCCAGGAATTACAGGGAAAATTGAATATCTGAAAAAACTGGGAGTTAATGTACTCTGGATCTGTCCAATCTATCAGTCGCCGCAGGATGACAATGGATATGATATCTCTGATTACCGTACGGTTTACCCGGAGTTTGGAACAATGGAAGATATGAAGATATTGATACAAAAATGTCAAGATAATGATATCAAAATCATTATGGATCTGGTAGTGAACCATACATCAGATGAACATCCATGGTTCATAGAAGCAAAGAAAAGCCTGGATAATCCATATCGGGACTACTACATCTGGAGGAAAGGTGGAGATGGACAGCCACCGAATGATCTGATGTCAAATTTCGGTGGAAGTGCATGGGAGTATTCGCCGGAGACAGATGAGTATTATCTGCATTTTTACAGTAAGAAACAACCAGATCTGAACTGGGAGAATCCGAAGCTGCGGCAGAAAATTTATGACATGATGAACTGGTGGCTGGATCAGGGGATTGCAGGTTTCCGTATGGATGTGATTGATCTGATTGGAAAGATACCGGATCAGAAAATCAAAGAGAATGGGCCGATGCTTCATAAATACCTGCAAGAGATGAACGAAGCGACCTTTGGTCACAGGGACAGCATGACGGTTGGTGAGTGCTGGGGGGCGACCCCGGAGATCGGAAGATTATATACTGATCCGGCAAGAAAAGAACTTAGTATGATCTTCCAGTTTGAACAGATTCAGCTGGATAAGAAACCGGGCGGACAAAGATGGGATTTGAAACCACTTTATCTGCCGGATCTGAAGTATGTTTTCAGCAAATGGCAGACAGAGTTAGAAGGTCATGGATGGAACAGTTTATTTTGGAATAATCATGATCTCCCAAGAATCGTTTCCCGTTGGGGAAATGACGGAGACTATCGTGTTCTGTCTGCAAAAATGCTTGCGACACTGCTTCATGGAATGAAGGGGACACCGTATATCTATCAGGGGGAAGAGATTGGAATGACGAATGTTCCATTTCAGACGATTGATGAATTCCCTGATATTGAGACACAGAACATTTATCAAGAACGTCTGAAAGCGGGATTCACAGAGGAAGAGACCATGTATGCAATCCGGGCGAAGGCGAGGGATAATGCAAGGACACCGATGCAGTGGAATGCCGAAAAGAATGCAGGATTTACAGAAGGAATTCCATGGTACAGAGTCAATCCAAATTATAAGGAAATCAATGTAGAACAGGCATTAGCGGATCCAGAGTCCGTTTTCTATCATTATCAGAAATTGATTCAGCTTCGGAAAGAACATGAAGTTATGGTATACGGAACTTATCAACTGCTGTTCCCGGAGGATGAAGACCTTTATATCTATACAAGAACGCTGGAGGAGGAAAAATGGCTGATTGTCTGTAACTTTCATGAGAAGACAAGAAAGTTACAGTGTAAGAGAGCCGGGCAGGTCATGCTTAGTAATTATGCAGATACGCCTGCCGCGGAAAAAATTACAGAACTCAGACCATATGAGGCGGTTATTTATCAGATGGAATCCTGGGATGCGAATCATGGAGAACGCGGACAAGATCATAGTTCTGATTTTGAAGCCGATATTGAGTTGGTGTAGTTCCGAAAGCTTTTCGAAAGACCTTACAAAAATAATTATCATTTGAAAATCCGACCATGGAGGCGATTTCGGCAATTGTGTGCTGGTGGCTCTGTAAAAGAAGTGCACAGGATTTCTGAAGACGCAGACTCGCCAGATATTTTCCGGGCGAGATTCCATAGAGATGGTTGAATTCTCTGCAAAGATGATACTTGGACAGCCCGACGGCATCAGCGACTTCGTCAAGGTTCAGATCCGTGTTGTAATAATTGGAATCCAGATAATTCTTGGCCAGTGTAACACGAGGTGAAGAAAGTGCCGGGTGTTCCAATGCATAATCTGCCAGATCTAAAAGAAAAGCGTAGGCCGCTTTGGAATTATCAAATACCGATGCTAACTGATTGGAAATCGCATCAGCATAGAGCTGTTTCATCTGTTCAGGTAAAGTACTGGATGCTTCCAGGTGGAAAGCAGGTCCACAGGATTGATGAATGTGGTAGAGAAGAGGGAGACACTCGGAGGAAAATTCTAGATAAAGAACATCCCAGCATTCCGAATCATCGGGTAATGAGTATTGGCTGTCTCCGGGTACTTGAACAAGGAAGAGATCACCCGCCTGTTGAGGATAGGTATGGTCTGGTGTCTGGAAACTTCCTTTTCCTGAAATCGTGTACTGAAGTAATACATAAGAGTTTTTGCGGACTCGGTTATCCCAATGATAGTCATGGGAAGTGATGTGATGCATGCCGATTCCACGAAGTGTCTGGAGGGGAAGTGCAGAGGTTATATGAAAACCGACGGAATCAAAAGGCGGTTGGGCAGATGATTTTGTGTTTGTCATAAAAAGTACTCCTTTCAAAATAAACGAAGATTGCGGGGCGCAACACGAAACAATCTGTAGAAATCTTAGTTTTTGGTTTTTATATCCGATATTATAATATAGCAATCAATAAAAAATAGCAAGAAATTACCATTCAATAATCTGCATTACCATTGAAAGTGAAAAGAGATGGAAGTTATAATGCATTTAGTCAAGCGATGAAATGAAGCAGAATGAGAGAGTGGAGGAATAGAATGCAGATCAGTTTTGAGGAAGAACAGCAGGTTTTTCATCTATATAACGATAAGATCAGTTATGTGATTCAAGTAGAAAAACAGCGATATTTAAAGCATTGTTACTACGGAAAAAGAATAAAGAGATGGCACAGCGGCATCAAGGATTATTATTACGACCGTGGATTCTGCGCGAATCCGATAGCGGAAGACAGGACATTTTCTCTGGATATACAGTTGAGGGAATTTCCGGAGTCCGGACAGGGGGACTTCCGAAGTCCAGCTTACGAACTAGAAGATAGAAATGGAGATAAAAACGCAAGATTTTTCTATAACGGCTATCGCATTCTGAGTGGAAAGATCGCTCCGGATGGCCTGCCACATGTCTATACTGATGCGGACACCGAGGCAATGACACTGGAGATTACGCTTCAGGATAAGGTGAGAAATCAGAGAATTCTGTTATATTACACCATCTATGAAGATGCAGTGGTCACACGATTCGCAAAATGGATCAATGACGGAACAGAACCGATAGAAATCTGTCGATTCTTAAGCATGAACATGGATCTTCCAACACAGGAATATGATGTACTGACATTATCCGGTGCACATACAGAAGAGAAAAACGTGTATCGACGTCCATTGTGTGCGGATTCAGTCACGATTGAAAGCAGTCGTGGAACGAGCAGCCCACAGGCAACCCCGTTTATCGGATTGTTAAGTCCCGGGACTACGGAAGAGCAAGGGGAAGTGCTTGGAGTAAACCTGATTTACAGTGGAAACTTCTATGGATGTGTTCAGTGTGGACAGTATGGAACAATCAGGGTACAGCTTGGAATTAATCCGTATCAGTTTGGATGGCAGCTTGCACCGGGAACAAGCTTTTGCACACCGGAGGCTGTACTGGTCTATAGTGTAAATGGACTTTCCGGAATGTCGAATACATTTCATAAGTTATACAGAACGCGCGTCTGCCGGGGATGGTACAGAGACCGGGAACGGCCAGTTCTATTGAATAGCTGGGAAGGTATGTATTTTGAGATCAATGAAGAGAAAATGCTGACGCTAGCGGAAGAAGCAGCGGAACTTGGAATCGAACTTCTGGTGATGGATGATGGCTGGTTCAAGGGAAGAAATACAGATACGACTTCCTTGGGGGACTGGACGGAAGATAAGAAGAAATTTCCGGATGGACTGCAGAGTCTTGCCGAAAAGGTGAAACAGAAGGGGATTGATTTCGGAATCTGGTTTGAACCGGAGATGATTTCAAGGGAAAGTGACCTTTACAGGGAGCATCCAGACTGGGTGATCCGAAGTCCGCTTTACGAACCAATACTCAGCCGACATCAGCTGGTACTGGATTTGTCGAATCCGGCAGTTTGCGAATATCTGATCGAAGCAGTCAGTAAGGTGTTGGTACCGGGAAATATCAGTTATGTGAAATGGGATATGAACCGGCATCTGACAGATCTTGGAAGTGCTTATCTTGACAGGAAAAATCAGAATGAACTTTCACACCGCTACGTGCTTGGACTTTATCAGGTAATGGAGACATTGACAGAACGTTTTCCACAGGTGTTGTTTGAAAGCTGTTCCAGTGGAGGTGGCAGATTCGATGCAGGAATGCTTTATTACATGCCACAGACATGGACCAGCGATAATACAGATGCGGTCTGCAGGCTGAAAATCCAGCATGGAACAAGCTTTCTGTTTCCTACAGTTACAATGGGAGCGCATGTGTCAGCATGTCCGAATCATCAGGTCGGACGGACCACACCGCTTGCTACAAGATTTGCCGTGGCGGCAGCAGGCAATCTTGGATATGAACTGGATTTGAAGAAGCTTTTAAAAGAAGAGAAGAAAGAAGTCAGAGAGCAGATTGCAGAATATAAAAGGAGACGAAGAACCGTACAGTTCGGAACTTATTACCGGCTGGCGGATTCATTTCAGGAGAATCAAAGTGCCTGGAATATTGTTTCAGAAGATGGAATGGAAGTCATCTTCACTCACGTGCAGATCCTTGCACGCTCAGCCTACAGGGTTCCGGTAATTCGCTTAAAAGGACTGGATCCGGATGCAGTTTACACAGATTGTGAGACCGGGCAGGAGTATGGCGGGGATGAACTGATGTATGCAGGAATCCGAATACCAAGAATCAGACAGGACTTTTCAAGTACAACGATGGTACTAAGAAAATCCTGATTGAGATAGAAAAGAAATGAAGTTACAGGAGGAGTTAGAATGAGTAAAGAGCAGAGTTACCAGAATGCAGCAAGTGAACTTCTGCGTCTGGTAGGCGGAAAAGAAAATGTAATCAGCGCGGCTCACTGCGCAACCAGATTACGTCTGGTATTAAAAGATGAGAGCAAAGCAGATGTAGATGGAATTCTCAAGACAGAGCTTGTAAAAGGACAGTTTTCCACAGGCGGTCAGTTTCAGATCATCATCGGAAGTGGTACAGTAGATGAAGTATACAAATATTTTATTCAGTATGCAGACATCAAAGAAAGTACAAAAAATGAAGTGAAAAAGGCTGCTGACCAGAAGATGAATCCGTTACAGAAACTGGTAAAGATGCTGGCGGATGTATTCGTACCGATTATTCCGGCACTGGTTGCCAGCGGTCTTCTGATGGGTCTGAACAATGTTCTGACAGCAGAAGGACTTTTTATCTCAGGAAAGTCACTTGTTGAAGCATATCCGAATATTGCAGATCTTGCATCTATGATCAACACATTTGCAAGTGCAGCATATGCATTCCTGCCAATCCTTGTAGGGTTCTCAGCAACAAAGATGTTCGGTGGCAATCCTTATCTTGGAGCAGTTATGGGAATGATCATGGTATCCGGTGATCTTCTGAATGCATATTCTTATGGTACAGCCATTACAGAGGGAACGGTTCCGGTATGGCATATCGGAGCGCTGACAATTGAGAAGGTTGGATATCAGGGAACTGTACTTCCGGTACTTGCAGCGGCAGCAATCCTTGCATTTATCGAGAAGAAACTTCACAAAGTAGTTCCGGAATATCTGGACAACCTCCTGACACCGGCACTTTCCGTACTCGTAACAGCATTCCTTACATTTACAGTGGTAGGTGGAGTGATGCGTACAGCCGGAGACTGGATTACAAATGGTATTCTGTGGCTCCATGATACATTAGGTGTTGTCGGTGGATTTATTTTCGGATTTATCTATGCGCCATTAACAATGACAGGAATGCACCACAGTCTTCTCCCGGTTGATATCCAGTTGATTGCAGCAGGCGGATCTTTCCTCTTTGCAATCGCAGCATGCAACAATGTGGCTCAGGGTGGAGCAACACTGGCAGCAATGTTCTGTGCAAAGGATAAGAAGATGAAGAGTATCGCAGTTTCTTCCGGTATCTCAGCACTGCTTGGTATTACAGAACCAGCAATGTTCGGAGTCAACTTGAAGATGAAATATCCATTCTATGCAGCAATGTTCGGTTCTGCTGTAGGATGTGCTTATGTGACACTGACAAATGTTCAGAATATCTCCCCGGGAGCAGCAGGAATCATCGGATTCGTATGCATCAAGTCCGGCGGAATGCTGAATTATATGATCGGAATTCTGATCTCACTTGTTGTTGGATTTGCAGTGACAATGGCATTGTCCAAGCATTCGAAATTTAAAGAAGTGTAAGTCATTCACCGTTTATTATTCAACCACTTGAACCGGGAGAACTTATCGCTCTTGATACAATTTTGGATGAGGAATAGTTTGGACTAAAAATAAATATCAGTACATATTTAAGGGTGTCGCTTTGCGGCACCTTTTATCATGCATGTATTATCACTTTTTAAAAAATTTTATTCTGTAGCCACTGCATTTTAGCCATATCAAAATCCGATAGTTGTATGAAGATTCCTCCATATATACAACAGCCGGACAGATAAAAAACAGGTTCCAATGTGAAAAATGAAATTTAGTATATTTTTTATGTGTTCTGGCATGGTATTATGGTACTTATAAAGAAACTATTATATTTGTTGGAGAGAGTGGTGAAAAGTTATGAAGCTATTGTTTAAACAAAGGTTGTTTTCATGGTTTGACAGCTACGATATCTATGATGAAGCAGGCAACACTGTTTATGTAGTAAAAGGCCAGTTGGCCTGGGGGCATAAACTTATAATTTATGATGCCTATGGAAATGAAGTAGGAATGGTTGTTGAGAAAGTTCTTACCTTCCTTCCTAAATTCGAAATTTATAAAAATGGCAGTTATATCGGATGTCTGAGCAAAGAATTCTCGTTCCTGACGCCGCATTATAATATTGATTACAATGGATGGCATATTGATGGAACCATTATGGAATGGGATTATAGTATTCTTGATCGAAGCGGTTATTCAATTGCACGGGTTAGTAAAGAACTGTTTCATATGACAGATACTTATATCATCGATGTACAGAATCCAGGAAATGCGTTGGATGTTCTGATGTTTGTATTGGCAATCGATGCAGAAAAATGTTCCAGGAATTAAATAGTGATCCAGATTTCAGTGTAGATAGTTGAGAGGAAGGTGTTGTGCATGGCAAAAATAGAAAGATATATAAATGAAGATTTTGATCAGTTACTTTCCAAAATTGAAGACGGAATAATAAATGGCAGTATGTCAGCAACGCTAGAAGATGCCAGTGACTTTCGAAGTGGAACTGCGCGTTGCAGCGTTCGTGTTTTTGAGCGTTACAGTTATGCTGGAGGAAACAGAGTGAGTCTTAATATTACACTTTTTCAAAATGACAAAGATCCAGTTCAACTTTCCGCAATTACAGCGGGAGGAAGCCAAGCTGTATTTTTCAAAATTAATACATGGGGGGAAGAGGCATTTCTTGATAAGTTAATTGAGTTGTTGGATGTGTAACTTAATCTTAAAATCAGCATGAAATGTCCATATTGTGGTGAGGAAATGATAAGAGGATACCTAATGAGCTCACGAGACATTACTTTTGCAGTTGATAATCTGACAAAAGTTTTTCGTATTAAAAATCGGACGATTTGGAACTGAGTAAAGGTTCAGGCGGAATCCCCCATTGTGAAGCTTATCGTTGTAGTAGTTGCAAAAAGATTTTGATTGATTATGCAAATAGATAATTCAAGTTTGTAGAATTCAAAATTTTATATGAAATGTGAGGATAGTGCATAGTATCGCAAGAGTGCTTATAGACGATAATTGATAGGAAGGGAAGATCTATGATTAAAGAAATTGAGAACAGAAGGAGTATAAGAAAATATAAAAGGCATGAGATCAGTAAGGAAATAATTGAAGATATAATTTACAGTGCGACTCTTGCTCCATCTGCCCCTTTTCCATTGAAAAAGTGTGGGAAATATCTAGGAAATCAAAATTAAAAACTAATACCAAAAAATGAATAATTTTAAAAAAGTGGGAATAGGAGATCGTAGCATGCAGCTTATCGTAAGAAAAGAGTATTTAAACGAACTGATTGAATTGTATGGGACACCGGATATAAAAGTAATTACAGGCATCAGACGAAGCGGTAAATCGGTATTGCTGCAAGAGTTTGTCTCTTATCTGCAGTCATTAGAGGAACTGGTAAATATTGTTATGATAAACCTTCAGGAATTAGAGTTTGATCATTTATTGGAGTATCATGCATTGCATAAGTATGTCTTGGAACAGTACAAAGAGGGAATGACGAATGTTTTATTGATTGATGAGGTTCAGCTATGCCCGCAGTTTGAACTTGCAATTAATAGTATTTATGCAAAAGGAATTTATGATATTTATATTACCGGTTCAAACGCATTTTTGCTAAGCTCAGATTTAGCGACACTTTTTACCGGAAGAACGATGGAAATAAAAGTATATCCATTTTCTTTCGTGGAATATCTAACTTATTATGGAATTACAGACAGGTATGATGAAGCTTTTGATCAGTATGTCCGAATTGGTGGTATGCCTGGATCTTATGTATATAAGACTGAGGACAGACAGTATGATTACGTTAGGGATGTGTATTCAACCATTCTTATCAGAGATTTGGTTGAAAAGTATAAAATAAGAAATAAATCAGAGTTCACTAATATATCTGAATTCATGATGGATAACATCGGTAATTTACTTTCGCCTAATAATATCAGCAAAACTTTAAAAAATGACCAGGGTGAGATAACCAGAAAGACGGTGTCAAAATACATTGGGTATTTGGAAAATGCATTTCTGTTCTATGAGGTAAAACGCTATGATTTAAAAGGGAAAAAGTATTTGGCAAATAATAGTAAATATTATCTTTGCGATACATCATTTCGTTATGCAGTCAATGGTACACGAAACATGAACTTTGGAAGAGTTTACGAAAATATTGTTTATCTGGAGTTGCGTAGGAGAGGATATGAGGTATATGTGGGAAAACTTTATAAAAAGGAGGTAGATTTTGTAGCAAAGAAACGTGAGGCTCAAATATATATTCAGGTAAGCGATAATATTTCAGATGAAAAAACATTTGAAAGAGAATATTCGCCTTTGCTTGCAATAAGAGATGCATATCCTAAGATGATAATTGCAAGAACACATCATGAAACTTATGATTATAAAGGAGTGCAAGTGGTTGATATCTGTAGATGGTTACGAGAATAGTACCAACTACTGAGTTCATAACTATACAAGGTGTCAGGCAGATCTGAATAAACAGGCGCAGGAACTGATTTATGCATAGCTGATAAAAAGTAAGACCTATTGTGGAGTCATTATCCACGATAGGTCTTTCATAGTTTTGGCACTTTTTTAAGACGGAATCAACACACATGCACAATATCCCGGAGCTGGTTGAAAACAGTAGATGGTCAGAGTCTTGTCGATTTCCGGACTATAATCATGCAGGATATGTTTATTGCCGTTTAACGCTACATCCGCATAAGTAACAAGCCATTTTTTATCCCCGTTTTCAAAGACTTCATAAAATGAACGATTCAACATTTCTGAAACGGGAACGCCCTCAACAACAGCCATTTCATCATTGCAGTAACGAAATACAAAGTCTACACCATGTCCATTCGCATCAAATACAAGCTCAATAATACAAAAAGCAAGTGGCATATCATTGAGAAAGCTACAGTTATCAAATAATTGAAGAGAGCTGTCTTCTGAAACATCCGAAAGGTCCTGCGTATTTAAACCAAGTTCCTTACGGATTTGTTTGTGCTGACTCAGATTACGTTTTCTTCCTTGAAAGACAGCACCATCAGTCATTGTATAAAGTCCTTCGTCAGATATATGAACAATTTGATTTTTTCGAAGAACAACGCCTTTTGAGATGTTTAGAAAATCTTCTTCCGGTAAGTAGAGCATAAGTTCTTTTATCGGGATTGTAGTCGTAATGCTTTCTCCCGAGGAAAGCGTAATGATTGTGTGAGGATTCTGTCTGGTAAGGTAAAAAATATCTGAACTTTTGATATTCTTTCGTTCGAAATATAGTGGAACATTATAACGCATATGAGACCTTCCTTTATTGTGATAATTTTATATTACTATAGTTGTTTTGAAAATACAATAGAAATAATTAAAATGCAATAATTAATGAAAATAAAATGCACTTTAATTGAGTTCCACAACAATTCATCTAAGAAACATCAAATAAAAGCGCAGATTTGAGCAAAAAATATTGCTGATTAACCGTGTGAGTGGCATTATAAAAAGGTATAAATAATGATACAAAACGAATCATCAGGCAGAGACAGGAATAAGGAAGGAGTGGGAAGCGGATGAAAAGAAGAATTTCGAAAAGGATTATTGCAATTGGAATGAGCCTTTGCGTAGCATTTTCGATTATGCCTTTATCGGTAAGTGCAGAAGCAGAGACTGCTGCACCGGCAGTTAAACAAAATAATCTATGGGTGAGTACCGGAAAAACATTTGTCAATCGTATTTACACAGTAGGGTTGACTACTTGTGGGTCAGCACTTGTCAGAATTGCCGGAGCGACAGAGAGTGAAGGATTTCAGAAAGTAGCTTCATTTGTTAATAAATGGATTTGTGGAGGCAATAACACTGGACAGACACTGGCAGAAATTCAGGCTCTTTGTAATGAGATACTTAATGAAGTTAAGATCGTTGATCAACATCTTAAAGAGTATGATGCAGAAATAGAGAATACACTTCAGAAAATACAGTACACAGAAGCGAAAAATGAGCTGAATCAGCAATGGTCTAAAGATATAGATGTATATGAAACTGCCGGAAATGTAGGAAATACATTGAGCGCCTACAATGCAAATTCAGAGTGTGTTCTGAATTATGAGATTATGAATAAAGATGAGAGTATTCAAAATGGGACATGGTATTCAAATGGATTTTTATTTAATCTATTTACGGGAGCAGGTCAAGAAGCAAAGGATCAATTAAGACTGAACCGTAACCAGTTATATAATAAAAATCTTTCTGTCTGGGGTGGACAGTACACCGGTACACTTAATTTCTATACAAAGATTGTAGATGTACATGCAAATTAAAAAAGAGTGGAGTAATACAAGAAAAAGCTTGTTAAAAATCTTTTTTATGTCGCTCGTTCTTGTATGTATTTGTACTTTATCAGTTCCAAGGAAATCTCTGGCTCAGGAGACAACAGATTCTGCAACTTATGCGGGAAGTACCAGCGTAAAAGCATATGTGACAGGAAATTCCGAAAATGAGCAGGAGAACCATCCCGAAGATGAGGAACATTTACAAGACGAAAGCACAACAAATGCGAAAACAGGAGACGAGAGCAATGCAAGAATTTGGATTGCGATATTGATATTCTCAATGCTTGTATTTGGTTGTGGAATAAAATATAAAAAGGTAACAAATAAATAAAAAATTGTGTTATCATAGAAAAAAAGAAATGTAAAAATGAAAGGGGCAGCAAAAATGAAGGAGAATAAAACAATTAAAATTATCACATTAATCACAGGAATCCTGACAGTGCTGTTAGGTTTTTATGCAGTAGTTCGACCTATGAGGACTTTTTTAGCAATCGGATGGATTCTTGGAATGCTTCTCTTCGTGAATGGTATTGAACTTGTGATACTTTCATTGTCAAAAGAGAAGAAAGATATCGGAGGATGTATTCTTGGAGTCCTGGAAGGACTTGGCGGTATCATTTTATTGTTCAGTGGCGTACAGAGATTTCTTACAGATATCATGGCAACTTATCTGGTTGGTGCCAGTGTCCTGATTTATGGTATCTTCCAGATTGTAGCCGGAGTGAAGAAGTTTAAAGATTCTAAGGGAAAAGCAATTTTAGCAATTGTTTGTGGTGTGTTATCTGTTATTGTAAGTATTATAGCCTTTACACATCCGGTATTGACTATGTTCTCAGTTGGATATATGATCGCATTTGTTGTTTTAATGCAGGGAATCAATATGATCGTACTTGCTGTGAATTTTGGAAAAGAGAGTGAGTAAATCAAAGAAAAATAGTAAATGACTAAAAGAAGAGAACTCCAGTAAAATGAGAGTTCTCTTCTTTTTTTGTTATGGAAACAGAAATACAAATCACAGGACAACAAGTAAAACTGAGTTCATCTGTATGAAAAATATGCTTGACGCAATATATTGTCTGAATTTATAATAAAAAAGTGTAAATCATACGAAAATATGGTTGAGAGGAAGGAAGAAACGGCGATGAAAAAGGAATATTTGGACAAGATTGCAGAATATGGACAGTTGATTGTTGTTTCGGGACCGTCGGGTGTGGGGAATAAGACGGTTTTGAGAGAGTATTTGCAGGATCATGAACAGGCGTGTGTCAGTGTATCTGTGACAACGAGAAGACAGAGAAAGCATGAAATAGACGGAAAAGACTATTGGTTTGTGTCTGTACCGGAATTTGAGCGAATGGTTCGTATGGGTGAGATGTTGGAATATACATATGTGAATGGTAATGCTTACGGAACAACGAAGAAAAGTGTAGAGGAAGCGCGTGCAAGAGGGAAAAATGTAATTCTGGATGTGGATACAATCGGAGCAATGAAGATTCGTGCACTTTGTCCGGATGCTACACTGATTTACATTTTGCCGCCATCTTGGGATGAATTAAAGAGCCGGCTGTCTAGTACTGGAATTTACACCGAAGAAGAAGTGAATGCTTTAATGGAAATAGCAGAAGAAGAGATTTCATGTGCCAATAGTTATGATTACATTTTGGTCAATGATACAATTTCAAATACTTTGAGTCGTTTTGCACAGATTATTCATAGTAATCGCTATAGCCGTAACTGTATGAAAGAATTTCTTGATAGTTACATAGACGGAGAAGTGAAGCCTCATGTTCAGTCATACAAAGAGGCATTACTGTAAATTTTTTGATTATTGGAAATATTCTTTGAAAGATGGCACATATTTTGCGAAAGAAGATTCGGATGAAAAACAGAGGAGAGTCGTTTCGTCTACCTTGTTTTTAAAGAAAACTTACAGCGTATGCTCACGGACAGTGAGTTCACTGTAAAAGAACGTATATATAGGGAAAATAAAAGCTTTACATTATAAAAGTATTATGATAAACTGAATATCGAACTGAAAATTTGCAGTGTAGGAGATTTCTTACACCGCATCTGTGTTTTAGAAAGTAGAGGGATGAATATGCCAATAGGAGTTATTATCAATGCCCTGTCGGTTGCAGCCGGCGGTGTGATCGGGGCATTATTTGGGCACAAGCTGCCTGCAAAAATCAATTCGGAACTTACCAAGATATTTGGTGTCTGCTCAATGGGAATGGGAGTTAGTTCCATTGGACTTATGAAAAATATGCCTGCTGTTATTTTTGCAGTGATAATTGGAACTGCCTTTGGTCTGGCAGTCAATCTGGGCGGAATTATTAATGGCGGAGCGACCTGCATGGAGAAACCAGTGGGAAAATTCTTCCCAAATAAGAACAAATCCATGTCCAGAGAAGAGTATATGTCAATACTTGTGACGATCATCGTATTGTTTTGTGCCAGTGGGACAGGGATTTATGGTTCACTGGATTCCGGAATGAGCGGTGATCATACAATTTTGATTTCGAAGTCGATTCTGGATTTCTTTACTGCGATGATTTTTGGAGGAACATTAGGTATGGTGGTTGCTGCAGTTGCAATTCCGCAGTGTGTGATCTTCCTTATTATATTCGCAGCAGCAAAATTTATCTTCCCACTGACCACGCCGGATATGATTGCCGACTTCAAGGCATGTGGAGGCTTCCTGCTTCTTGCAACTGGTTTCCGAATCGCAAAGATTCACGATTTTCCAGTCGCAGACATGATCCCGGCCATGGTGCTTGTGATGCCGGTGAGCTGGTTCTGGGTAAATATGATCGTACCGATGCTGTAAAGTAGAAGAAATGTATCATTCTATATTTCAGCATGTTCCAATACATAATTCTTAAAATTCGTAACAACAGGTGCCTGATAAACATTCTTCAAAGTTGCCATGTAGAAGAGTCTCTCCCAGGACGGAGTTGAAATTTCTATGATTGAAACCGGTAAAGAGGAAAGAATCGGCATTCGCGGCACAACTGCGATGCCGAATCCGGCACTGACTAATCCGGCAACACCCTGATCTTCTTCCATTGAGTAAGCAATCTGAGGGTATCCGCCACATTTTTCAAATAACTTGTCAATTACATGTCTTAAACCGCTTCGCTTAGAGAAAACGATGTGCGGATACGTAAGCGCTTCTTTTAGATCAATCGAAGTTTTCCCGTCCAAAGGATGTCCTTCCGGTACGATCAGTACAAGCTCTTGTTTTGCGACGGGAACAAACTCAACGAGCGGTTCATTGTCCATCTTGGAACAAAATGCGATGTCGTATTTTCGCTCTTTTAATCCCTGGATCATGTCGGATGTGAGTCCGGTTGAACTGTGAAAATAAAAATCGATTTTTTTGTTAGGCGTGGAATCCAAAAAACCTTTTACAAAGTTCGGAACAACTGCACTGCTGAGCGTACGGAGTTCAACAATATCGATGCGGCCTTCCCCAAATCCGGTCATCTGCAGTTTATTGATGCTTGAATCCAGCATATCCAAAGCCTGTTCCACATCGACAAGAAAAGCCTGTCCACATTTTGTGAGGACAACGTTACGTCCATCTTTTTCAAAGAGTTTTACTCCGAGCTCACTTTCCAGAGATGAGCACTCAGATCGATTACATTAATCATGTAACGATTGGTGTAGGGATCAATGTGAACCTGACAGAGTTCCCTGAGGAGATCCGTGAGACAGCGACATCGCTCAGACTGGAATGTGGACATGTGGTAAAGAGAGCACCGTTGATCGCAGCAGTGATGAAACGCTTTGAACAGAATTACACGGTTTTCCTTGAACATGGAGATCTGTCCGGTCTAAAAGAACGT
The DNA here is from genome assembly GCF_040929965.1 of Blautia sp. 1033sp1_1033st1_G9_1033SCRN_220408. Classification (NCBI taxonomy): domain Bacteria; kingdom Bacillati; phylum Bacillota; class Clostridia; order Lachnospirales; family Lachnospiraceae; genus Blautia; species Blautia sp. 1033sp1_1033st1_G9_1033SCRN_220408. The sequence continues at coordinate 25,403 of NZ_JBFKZO010000028.1, forward strand.
TACAGCGAATTACTGGTTAATAAAGACCGTGAGGTCCGGATTCTTGGCGCGAAAGAACAGTACAATGCTTACGCACTTGGAATCAATCAGACAGGAGAATTGATCGTTCGGAAAGAAGATGAAACCGAAGAGGCGGTGTATGCCGGAGAAGTTTCGGTGCGCGGCGTATATGGGTATGTATAACCAGGTGGATAAGACCTACGGAATGTGAATAAGTCATCGGGATTATGCAGTGAATGTGGAAAATATGGAAAGGTAAGTACTGTTTACAGAAACTGTGGGCAGTGATATAAGGTGTAAAAATTATGGATGAAGAAATGGTATTGTGTGCGGCCAGCTCCTATGAGCAGAAATATTATCTGAACCCGGAATTTGAATCTCTTCCGGAAGCAGTGAAACAGGAACTGCAGATCATGTGTGTGTTGTATACAGCGGATGTTGGAGGAGTTCTCCTGCTGGTGTTTGATGAGAATGGAAATCTTGAGTTGAAAGTAGAGCATAACGAGGGTGATTTCTCATTCGATGAGATTGGTAGTGTACTGAAGATCAAAGAGCTGCAGGACACAAAGGAAGAGCTTTTCAAGTCTCTTGAAATGTTTTACAAAGTATTCTATCTCGGAGAAGAGATGGAAGAAGAGACAGAGGAATAAATAGTCAGATAAATAGATTACGGTTTATCTGTCGAATTTTAAAACTATAAAAAAGCCCATGGCGGAATCTGAATGATAAGTTTGTTGAACTTATCATTCAGATTCCGCCATGGGCTTTTGTTTCTCATAGTTTCCGTTTAACGATAGGTCACTTTTTATCCGAGCAATAACTTCAGAACGTCGCTGACCTTTTTCACCGGAGTGATTTTCAGCTTATCCTTTACTTCAGCAGCTACATCTTCGAGATCATCTGCGTTGTCAAAAGGAATCAGTATTTTTGTAATACCGGCCCTCTGGGCAGCCATCAGTTTCTCAGGAAGCCCACCGATCGGAAGTATACCTCCGCGGAGGGAAACTTCACCGGTCATGGCATAATCCGGGCTGACAGCCTTTCCAGTAACAAGGGAAGCAAGTGCTGTGGTTAATGTAATGCCGGCAGATGGACCGTCTTTTGGAACAGCTCCTTCCGGCACATGAATGTGCAGATCATGATCCTGGAAAACCTTGCTTTCTTTAGGATAAAGAGACTTCACAAGTGTCAGTGCAATCTGTACAGATTCTTTCATGACATCTCCAAGCTGTCCGGTGATGATCACCTTTCCTTCCCCTTCTGTCAGCTTTGTCTCTATAAACAGAATCTCACCGCCTGCCTGTGTCCATGCAAGTCCGGTGACAACACCAGGCTGTGTGGAAGTTAATTTCTGGTCATGATGCAGTTTCTTACGGCCGAGATAGTCTTTCAGATTCGATTTATTTACTGTCAGAGTCTGCCCCTCTTCTTTTACAAGACGCACAGCAGCGGAACGACAAAGCATATCAATCTGTTTCTTAAGTCCACGGACTCCGGATTCCATCGTATAATCTTCAATGACCTTGCGCAATGCACCATCCGTTATCTTTAACATTTTCTTCTGGATTCCCATAGCGTCCATTGCCTTTGGAAGTAAGTGTTTTCTGGCAATATGGAATTTTTCCACCGCCGTATATCCTGGAAAATCGATCACTTCCATACGGTTCAGAAGCGGTTCAGGAATCGTATCTGTAGAATTCGCTGTGCAGACGAACAGAACATTGGATAAGTCATATGGAACATTCATATAATGGTCTGTAAATGTACTGTTCTGCTCCGGGTCAAGCACCTCAAGCAATGCACTTGCCGGATCTCCGCCATAATCTTTCGCAAGCTTATCTACTTCATCAAGAACTACAACAGGATTGGAAACGCCGCTGCGTTTAATCCCTTCCATGATCCGTCCCGGCATAGCGCCGATATAAGTTCTTCTGTGACCGCGGATCTCAGCTTCATCTCGGATACCGCCGAGACTGATGCGGACATATTCGCGGTTTAACGCACGGGCAATACTCTGTCCGATACTTGTCTTACCGGTACCAGGCGCACCGACAAAAAGGAGGATGGAACCATACTGTTTCCGGTTCAGTGCCATAACAGCAATCTGCTGGATGATACGTTCTTTGACTTTCTTAAGTCCATAATGATCTTCATCAAGAATCTCTTCTGCCCGGTTTAAATCAATTGGTGTAAATTCCGGATGCTTCCAGGAAAGACTGGTGACAAAATCAAGATAGTCATAGAGAAGCCCATATTCATGGCTGTCTTTTCCTTCCTGCTTCATACGATTCAGGACTTTGTCCGCTTCCTTACGGGCATCTTCATTCATGCCGGATTCCTGGATCTTTTTTTCAAAAGCACGGACATCGGAAATGTTTTCCGGGTGCATCTCATCTAATTCTTTCTGAAGGTAATCGATCTGCTTCTTAATTGCAGCTTCTCTGTAAAGCTGCTCCTGGTCACCTTTCTGTGCCTCCTGTGCTTCAGAAGAAACTTTGGCAACTTCCATGAATTCTTTGATCGCATTCTCAATCAGTTCACAGCGCTCACGGCGGGAATCTGTCTCAACAATTGCATATTTTTCTTCGGAAGTAATATTCAGATAATCTGAAAGAGCAGAACCAAGGTCATAGATATTCTTTCTCTGGATAATGTAGCTTCTTGCCCAGATCCCCCATTGATAATTCTGAACAAATTTCAGAAGCGAGTTCCGCAGGTTTGTGAAAGTCTGCTTCTCTTCTTCTAAAGGAAGATCATCTACCTCCGGGCGGATGGAAGCTGTAGCTGTAATCTGTCCGTTCTCATCCAGCTCAATATCATCAAGACTGACACGTTCTAATGTACGAATCTGGATGCTGTCATCATCACCGATGGATTCGACTCTCGCAGACATACCGACCGGGTAAATATCATCTATAGTAACAGTAGTCTCATCCACTTCATTTTTCAAAAATGGAAACAGAATATCTGTACCGACTTCAATCTGGTCTGCAGCAGCCCCCGGAAAGAAATCACGTTTAAAAAAATAAGTGATATCAGGGAGCAATAATATATTAAAAACAGGACGAATAATCATAAAAACACTCCTTTCGTCTCATGATTTATCATATCACCGTCAGCGATTCAAAATGGTGGGATATGTTGTGTAATGCAGGTGCCGCGAACAGAAAACTGCTTACAGCTGTGCCATCAGAAAGTTTAGCGATCCCGCAGGATTCTCAGTTCCCTTTTCCAAAAGAGAGACAAGAGCAGAGATTGTCTGTTCAATCTCATCTGCTGTTGAAGGTACTAAGGTGTTATCCATCTTAACAGTCAGTACAATCAGTACGATCTCAGCAAGAGAAACAGGGTCAGCACAGCGGATTAAATCCTGTGCAATCCCTTGTTCAATAATGGAAGCAAGAACCGGCTTGAGTGAAACGATGAGATGATTCATGTACTTTTGATGAAGAAAAGCCCGTTCCGGTGCAGCCTTTGTAGTTGATGGCTGTGTCTTTAAAAAAGCCGCAGAGGAATTTCGGCAGGCCTGAAAGATCAGAGCCATGCGTGTGAAAGGTGAAATCTCTCTTTGCTCTGCAAGATGTCTTGCTGTTGTTATTGGAGCTTCATAATTGCGTTCTACCAGTGCTTCAAGAATTGCATCTTTGGAAGAAAAATAATAATAAATACTTCCTTTTCCAATTTCAGCAGTCTGAGCAATCTCACTGACAGAGATATTAGAAAGTTCTTTGGTTTCCAGAAGCTTTTGAAGAGCATCCAGAATCTTATCGTATTTTAATTGTTTTGGCATAGAAATCCGCCTCGTATATTCGTAAGTATATTTGGCCAGTTCCAGATTACGGGAATTGACCGATATCCTTTTAAGTATAGCACAATAAAGTCAGAAGAACCAATAAAATAGAAATAAAAAAGAGGACAAAAAAAGGACACTTTAAAACAAAAGATTGTCTGAAATAGATAATTGACCACGGGTCGAAAAAGTGATAGATTAAAAACATAGCAAATCGACCACTGGTCGAAAAAAGAAAAACTGAAAAGGAGAGGGAGAGAAAAATGACATACGCAGACATGTTTTCAAAAGTAAAAGGGATGATGATGGAAGCAGACGTAAGTACTGTGAATGAACATCTTGCATATCAGTTTAATATAACAGGAGAAGCAGAGGGAATCTTTTATGCAGAGGTAAAAGAAGGAAAGCTGTATGTGGAACCATACGAGTATTATGACAGAGATGCGATTTTTACTTGTTCGGCAGAGACATTATTTAAGATCAATGAGGGAAAGCTGGATCCGGTTCTGGCAGTAACACTGGGAAAATTGAAAGTAGAAGGCAACATTGACAAAGCTTTGTATCTGAAAAAACTGATTGATAGCAGAAAAGCAGAACAGAATGCAATAAAGAAAACACAGAAACAGAAATAACTGTAAAAAGGAAGCAAAGGTGAAAAAGATGATGCATTACGGAAAACTTCTTGCACTTGCAGGCCTGGTGGGAATCGTATCAGCAGAGGCAGGTGGAAGTGCATACTTTTACAGAAGAACAATGATGCGTTATAACGCAAAGACAGAACGCACGATGAAGATGTCCGGGGTAGACTGGGATCAGTATTTCTCAAAGATGAAGGAATGCAGGGAGTGGATGATGGAGCAGCCTCATGAAGATGTCTGGATCCGGTCGGAAGACAGTTTGAAGCTTCATGGAACGTATTTCCGGGGATCAGGAAATGTCGAAGAAAAGAAATGCAAAAAAGCAGTGATCTGTTTTCATGGCTACACGAGCCAGGGGCTTGCGGATTATGGAAGTATTTCAAATTATTATTTGAAGCGTGGTTATAACGTTCTTCTTGTTGATCAGAGATCACATGGGCAAAGTGAAGGGAAATACATTGGATTCGGATGTAAGGACCGTTATGATGCATATCGATGGATTGAATGGGTGATTGGACAGGAAGGAGAAAATGTTCAGATTCTCCTGCATGGTAATTCTATGGGAGGCGCCACAGTATTGATGGCAAGCGGGCTTGATCTGCCGCAGCAGGTAAAAGGAATTATTGCAGATTGTCCGTTTACTTCGCCCAAGGCAGTGTTTACACATGTACTTCACAGTATGTATCATCTTCCGGCGTTTCCAATGATACAGATTGCGGATGCGGTGAATAAAAAACAGGCAGGATATGGACTGGATGAGTGCAATTCTGCCCGTGAAGTCAGAAAAGCAAAAGTTCCTGTCCTTTTGATCCATGGAGACGCCGATACATTTGTTCCATGTAGTATGTCTGAAGAAATTTATAAAAACTGTAAATCTCCAAAACAGAAGCTGATCATCCACGGGGCAGGACACTGCGAAAGTTATTATAAAGACAGAGAATCTTTGAAAATTGGTGCGATTTCCTCAATTACTTTGATGCCAGTATCCATTTTCAGCTGAGTTTTATCAATCATA